>JAZSFI010000368.1:0-3996 GCA_045532135.1 Clostridia bacterium
GATGCTGGGTAACTGGTCTCTGGGCGCATATTTCAAAAAGGAAGCCATCCATTGGTCCTGGGAGTTTTTAACCAGCCCCGAATGGCTCGGCCTTGATCCCGAAAAACTGGCCTTCTCCGTATTCGCAGGCGACGAAAAGGCTCCCCGCGACGACGAAGCCGCCGGCTACTGGAAAGAGTGCGGCGTGAAGGACGATCATATTTTCTATCTGAACGCCAAGCACAACTGGTGGGGCCCCGCCGGCACCACCGGCCCCTGCGGGCCCGACACCGAGATGTTCGTCATCAAGGGTCAGCCGCCCTGCGGACCCGACTGCTCCCCCGCCTGCAGCTGCGGACGCTATCTTGAAATCTGGAACGACGTTTTCATGCAGTACAATAAGCAGGCTGACGGCACCTTCCCGCCGCTTGAGCAGAAGAACGTTGATACCGGCATGGGCCTTGAGCGCACCATCGGCGTGCTCCTGGGCGCAAAGACCGTATACGAGACCGACCTGTTCTCCGACATCATTAAGAAGATCGAAGAGCTTTCGGGAAAGACCTATACCTCTGACGACGAGTACACCCGCTCCTTCCGCATCATCGCCGACCATATGCGTACCGCCACCATCATCATCGGCGACGACCGCGGCGTGACCCCCTCCAATGTTGACCAGGGCTATGTTCTCCGCCGCCTGATCAGAAGAAGTGTCCGCCACGGCATGAAGCTTGAAATGCCCGAAGGCATGACCGCCGAGATCGCGAAGGTTGTCGTTAATCAGTACAAGGACGTTTACCCCGAGCTCAAGAGAAACGAAGAGTTCATCACCAGTCAGCTGCTTCTTGAGGAAGAGCGCTTCCAGAAGACGCTTAAGCAGGGCATGAAGGAATTCGACAAGCTGCTTTTCAATATCGGCCGCATGACGAACGCCGTTAAGCCCGTTGCCGACGCCATCAAAGCCGGCGAAGATTTTGCTTCTCAGGCCGACGCCGCTGCCAAGCAGCTGCCCCCGCGCCCCGAGTATCAGGCGCTGATCGCGCTCCTTAAAGACAAGAGCGACAAAGACGCCCTCCTCAAGGAAGCCGAAGCGTTCCTCCAAAACCTCAACGTGATCGACGGCAGAAGCGCCTTCAAGCTCTATGACACCTATGGATTCCCGATCGAAATCACGACCGAGCTCGCCCAAGAAAAGGGCCTCGCCGTAGACGAAAAGGGCTTCCAGGAGAGATTCAAGCAGCATCAGGAAACCAGCCACGCCGGCGCAGAGCAGAGATTCAAGGGCGGCCTTGCCGACAACACCGAAGAAACCGCGAAGCTCCACACCGCAACGCACCTCCTGCACGCAGCCCTTCGCCGCGTGCTGGGCGACGAAGTTGCGCAGAAAGGCAGTAACATCACCGCCGAGCGCCTCCGCTTCGACTTCTCCTTCTCAAGAAAAATGACTCCCGAAGAGATCAAGGAAGTTGAGCGCCTGGTCAACGAGTACATCAAGGGCGCAGCCGAAGTCGTTTGCGAAGAAATGACCGTTCCCGAAGCCAAGGCCAAAGGCGCCATCGGTCTTTTCGAGAGCAAGTACGGCGAGCGCGTCAAGGTATACACCATGGGCGAATACTCCATGGAAATCTGCGGCGGCCCCCATGCCAAGAACACCGGCGACCTCGTTTCCTTCAAGATCCAGAAGGAAGAGTCCTCCTCCGCAGGCGTTCGCCGCATCAAGGCCGTTATCGGAAAGTAAATTTATACGCATCAAAAAAGGCTGTTGCAAATCTGCAACATCCTTTTGTATATCCCGGATTCAGCGCAGGGCGGGGGCTTGCTCGCGCCGTTTTACTTTACGGGCGATTTTTCCATATTCTTTAAAAGTTCAATGCCCGGAATATCAATATCCGTTTTAAAAGGATTTTCAAGCCTTGTATTCTTTTTTCCCACAAGCGCCGCTGCGATGGACGCAAGATATGCGCTTTTTCCTGCCGCTATGCACGTGCGCTCAGGATGAGCCTTAAAAAGCTTCATAAGAACGGACACGCGGCGTGAATCGAATCCGTAATTGTAGGCGTGGAAGTACAAAATGCCCGTAACATCCGGCTGCGGAGGACAGACCCCCAGATGAATGACGGGACCGCCTTCGGGATCTTCAAGAACATAGGGAATATCGACGGCTTCTATGGGCAGATCCGGGAATATTTGTCGGATGATCGTTTCGCGCTGTTTGTCGGTTACGCTCGCCAGATTTCTGCGCATGATTCCTTTGACCGTTTCAAAAAGCATTTCTTCTCCGTCGATAAAGCCCTCCGAGGGAACATACGGAGCGATATCGCCGATCAGAAGGGTTTCGGCGCGGATTTCAATGCCGAATTCCTCCATGGACGGATTTTCGATTCCAAAAGCGCGGCAGAAAAAATCGTAGGCGCGTTCCCGTGCGGGTTTATTGTAGCAGTGCGGCGCGGACTGATAGAAGGTTTCAAGGTTATCACTTGCGCCGTACAGATCATACACCCTCTGAACCGCCGGAAATTCCACTTCCCGGGAATGATTCGTCCAGTCGCCGTCGCTTGCTGCAAGGAAAAGCGGGCGGGGAGAAATGCACATGGCATAGTCCACAGAGCAATAGCGGTTTCTCAGAAACGGCGCGTTTTCGCATATGCAGCCGCCCTGCATATAGGCGGAAACCATATTTACCGGCGCGGCGGCTTTGATTCTTTCATCGATCGCCGCCAAAAACCATGTTTGCGTTGCTCCGCCGGAGCAGCCGGTGCAGCCGATGCGCTCTTTGTCCACATAAGAGAGGGACGAAACAAAATCCAGCGCTTTTACGCTGTTATTGAGCTGCAAGGAAAAACGGCTGAAATTCCAATTGTCGTACTGCGCGTTTTCAGCGTGGTGTTCCACCTGTTTTGAATCGCAGTAGCCCACCATGTCATAAATAAACGCCACCATGCCGCGCATGGCAAAATTGGCGCAGCGCGTCGGGAGCATGCCGAGCGGATCCATATCCGCGCGCCCCTTGTCCCAGTGGCCGTGCGGATTCAAAACGGCGGGATATTTTTTTGAAGTATCCTTGGGTCTAAAGAGATTTCCGGAAAGATAGAAGCCGGGCAGCGTTTGAAGAATCACCTTTTCCACCACAAAATCCGGAAATTCCGTTTTCCCGAAAATAACCGGGGATAAAGGCGCATCATGGGCAAGAAGATCGATGGAGGAAGAAAAGCGGATGGTTTCGACAAGATCCGCCCTCAATTTTTCCCATTCGTTCAGATCCGACGGCGAAAGCGGTTTCCTTACCTCATAGAGTGAATGAATCTGCATTCTTCTGCCTCCTTGTAAATCAGACGCGCGTCAGCTCTTCGCCGTCCTTGGAAATTCTGAAAATGCTTTCATGATCCGAAAAACGCAATGTGAGCTCATGCTTTTTACCAAGCCACCGGCTGACCATTCGTCTGAGTTTTAAAGACCTGAAGCTTTTTACGACAATCCACCGTCCTTTTCCTTCATGAATCACCCTGATCGGGCAAAAAAAGTGTTTTTTCAGGGAAGAAGGCAAAAAACGCGCGGTCGTTACCACCGTAAGGCCGTTGTCTTTCACAAGCGTTTGGATGTCTTTAAGCGTTTCGGGCGATATATACTCTCCGCACAAAAAGCACAATTTGAGGCTTTCAAGCTTTTCCTTTCTTACGTTTTCATCAAATACAAGCGTAGAATTCATCGCCGCAAACGAGCGGTGCTTTTTCAGCGACCACGGCGTAAGACGGCCCCAGTTGATGCCGTTTGCACATGTCTCGCCGTGCGTCAGAAGGTGAAATACCCGAAGGTATTCCTTGTGCTTTTTGTTCGGCCTGAGTCTTTCGTCTCCGAACAGGATCTTTTTCCAAAGGAGAACGCCGCTTTGTCCCCAGTACGTGTCGTCATAGCGTATGACTCCGATGGCCGGCCGCAGATCCTTTACGCCATACGCGCGCTGTTTACCGTGATATTCCTGCGTGAAGCGGATAAATTCTTTTCCGAACTCATTCACCTGAT
>JAZSFI010000397.1:0-8385 GCA_045532135.1 Clostridia bacterium
CTTGGCCTCCGACTTAATCCCCATCGCTTATCGGAGTTTGCGCTTTCAAGGCGTGATCCGGAATATGCAAAGCGGTCAAAGGCGATCAGGGATGCAGGCGGATATTCCGCCGTGTGCGCCAAGTGTCCGGGCGACGGGAGCGCAAGAGAGCAGGCGGCTTCGTGTCAGCGCGTGCTGGGCGGAATTGCCAACATCGCCGTGAGCTACGCAACCAAAAGATACCGCGCGAACCTGATCAATTGGGGCATTGTTCCCTTTGTCGCAGATTCGGTGGACGGGTTCAATGTGGGAGACAGGATCGAGATTAAAAGCTTCAGAAAAAAGCTGCTGGAGGGCGAGCGGGAGTTTGCGTGCGTTGTCAACGGAAAAGATCAAATTATGCTGACGCTTCCTATGCTTACAGAGAAGGAAGCGGAAATTCTTGCGGACGGCTGCCTCATGAACCACTACAGGAAGGGAGCAAGCGCCAAATGACCAAAATCAGAATGAATCCCATTGCGGAGCTGGACGGAGACGAGATGACGAGGATTCTTTGGCGTCAAATCAAGGATATCGTGCTTGCGCCGTATGTGGACTTGAATACGGAATACTATGATCTCGGGCTTAAAAAGCGGGATGAAACCGACGACAATGTTACGCTTGAAGCTGCAATGGCGATCAAACGTTTGAAAGTGGGCGTAAAATGTGCGACCATCACGCCGAATACCGCACGCATGACGGAATACAATTTAAAGCGCATGTATAAAAGCCCGAACGGAACCATTCGCGCATATCTGGACGGCACGGTCTTTCGAACCCCCATTCTCGCGCCCGGAATCACGCCCGTGATTCCTTCGTGGACAAAACCGATCACTGTTGCAAGGCACGCATACGGGGATGTGTACCGCGCAGTCGAAATGGAAACTGCGGGCAAGGGCAGAGCGGAGATCGTGTTTACGGATGAAAACGGATGCGAAACGAGGCAGACGATCTATGATTTTGAGGAAAAGGGCATTATTCAGGGCATGCACAACCGCTTATCCTCGATTGAGTCGTTTGCAAAATCATGCTTTGAATATGCGCTCTCAATGAAGGAAAATCTCTGGTTTTCCGCAAAGGACACGATTTCAAAGGTGTATGACGAAACGTTCAAGCGCACATTTGACGAAATCTTTGCAGCAGAATACAGGGATAAATTTGAAAAGGCAGGGATCACTTATTTTTATACGCTGATCGACGATGCGGTGGCGCGGGCGGTTCGGTCCAAGGGCGGATTCATCTGGGCAATGAAGAATTATGACGGCGACGTTTTAAGCGATATGATTTCGGCGGCGTTCGGTTCTTTGGCGCTTATGTCAAGCGTTCTGGTAAGTCCCGACGGCTGCTTTGAATATGAAGCGGCGCACGGAACGGTCACAAGACATTATTATCGGTATCTGAAGGGAGAAAAGACGTCCACAAATCCCATGGCGACGTTGTTTGCATGGACGGGCGCGCTTCGAAAGCGCGGCGAACTGGACGAAAACCATGCGTTGTCGGTATTTTCCGACGCAGTTGAGTCAGCTGCGATGGATACGATCAGGGATGGAATCGTCACGGGCGATATGGCGCTTCTCATGAAGGAAAAATGCGAAAGCGTGGTAAGCGAAACCTTTTTAAGCGAGATTGCAAAGCGTATCAAAATATGATATGATAAAACAGGGACGCCGGAAACGGATGACGGCGTCCCTAAGATATTGCGGAGGATGCGGAAGATGAAAATTGTTGTGATCGACGGTCAGGGCGGCGGCATCGGAAAGGCGCTGGTTGCCGGGATTAAGGCGGGCGGTAAGCATGCCGAGATCGTTGCCGTCGGCACAAACAGCCTTGCGACGCTTGCCATGCAGAAGGCCGGCGCGGACAAAGCGGCGACGGGAGAAAACGCCGTGGTTGTTGCGTGCAGAAATGCGGATATCATCGCAGGCCCTGTGGGCATCGTGGTTGCAGATGCGCTGATTGGCGAGGTTACTGCAAAAATGGCGGCGGCTGTAGGAAGCAGCAGCGCCAAAAAGATATTGATTCCGGTCAACATGTGCGACACATTCGTCGTTGGTGTGAATGATACGGCGGTTTCCAGCCTTGTTTCGATGGCGGTTTTGCGCATCATGAATGAAATACGCTGAGCCCCACTTGACAGAAAATGACAGAATGTGCTAAAATTTGAATTGCGGCATAAGCCGCGCAAGACGGGTTCATGAAGAAGCCGCAGGTATACAGACATTTCGGATTTTTATATGCGCGCCATGAAGGAGCGCTGCCTTTGCGTATGAAGGCGGGGCTTTTTTATTTTTACTTTTAAGGAGATGGCGATATGCATATGAATTTTTCCGTTCGAAAGCTTGTTTTGTCCGCGATGTTTTTATCCCTTTGCATGGTGCTTCCGTTTTTGACCGGTCAGGTGCCCGAAATCGGCAGTATGCTTCTGCCCATGCATCTGCCTGTTCTGATTGCAGGATTTGTGCTGGGCGCGCCGTATGGAGCGATCATTGGATTGATTGCGCCGTTTTTGCGGTTTTTCATCTTCGGCATGCCGCCCCTTTTCCCGGTCGGCGCGGCAATGGCGGTGGAAATGTGCGTGTACGGCTTTGCGGCGGGCTTTTTCTACCGAATGCTTCCGAAAAAAGATGTATTTGTGTATGTAGCGCTTGTTTTTTCAATGATTGTCGGGCGAATTGCATGGGGCGCTGCGCAATATGTGTTCTTGATGGTAAACGGAAGCGCTTTGACGGTCAAGGCATTTTTGGCGGGTGCGTTTGTGAACGCGTGGCCGGGCATTGTTTTGCAGCTTGTGCTTGTTCCTGCGGTTGTCATTGCGCTGAAAAAGGCAAAGCTTTTAAAGGATTGATTGTATGAAAAATGTGTTGGTTTCCACATGCCTTTTCGGGATTCCATGCCGATACGACGGAAAAAGCGTTGTAAATGAAACGCTCATTCGGAAAATTTCTTCGGTTTGCCACCCGATTCCGTTTTGCCCCGAGGTGTACGGCGGCCTTACAACGCCCAGAGCCCCGGCGGAAAGAATCGGGGACAGGGTTGTTTCCAATAATGGCAGGGACGTTACGCAGGAATACATGCGCGGGGCAGAGGAATGCCTGCGCCTTGCCAAACTGATGGGATGCGAATTTGCGCTTCTTAAAAGCCGCAGTCCCTCCTGCGGAAAAGGCACAATCTATGACGGCACGTTTTCGGGGAAACTCAAAGACGGCGACGGCGTGACGGCGGAACTTCTTATGAAAAACGGCATAAAAGTGTTTGATTCCGACCACGTGGAGGAGCTGCTTTTTGCGCTTTCCGATAAAGAATAAGAATTGACAAAACGCTGTTTGAACCCTTATAATAGTTCAAACAGCGTGACGCTTTTTTCTGTGATGGGGAGGAGTGAACTTATGCGCATGAACGAAAATCAAGCGTATTCATCGTTTACCAAAAAGCAGAATCCCGTGTTTGTGCTTGTGTCGCTTTCCATGCTGACGGCGCTCCAGGTGGTTTTGTCCCGTTTCCTTTCCATTGAAACGCCGTTTGTCAAAATCGGAACCGGCTTTGTGCCGGTCATGCTTGCAGGCAGTTTGTTCGGCCCTCTGGGCGGATTGATTGTCGGCGGCGTGAGCGATCTTGTCGGCGCCATTTTGTTTCCCTTTGGCGCATATTTTCCGGGCTTTACCCTGACGGCTGCGTTTTCCGGGCTGGTGTATGGCTGGATGCTCCGCGGAAAGCCCGCGCTTTCCAAGATCCTGACGGCGTATCTGATTACGACGGTCGTGGTTACGCTCGGATTCAATACGCTTTTTACGGCAATATTGTATGTCAAGGGCACGGATCCGTGGCATGTAAAATATCTTGCGTCGCTGTCGACGCGCCTTACGCAGGCTGCAATCATGCTGTTTATTCAGGCGGCGTTTACGTACCTTCTTTTGAATCAGCTGAGCCTGACCGAACGCATTCAAAAGGCGATTAGAAGATAGAAATCGTCCGATGAAATCCTAAGTATCCGTTTATCTTGCGCGGACCCCCCTTTCCGGGTGCCCGCGCACCTTTTAAAGACTGGATGCGGGCACGCAAGGATCAAACATCATTAAACATAATATCAAACTTAACCAAATGCGGCCATCGACCGCCTGCGCTGACGTATGGCATTCTTCGGAAAAACGTTCCTGCTGAAATATTGGAATTCTATAACGAATGAAGGAACAATCAGGCGCTGAAATCCACATCCGCAACAATCGGCAGATGATCGCTTGCTGTGGAGTAAGGCGAGAAAATTCTATTGCAGGTAAAATGGCGGCTGGCGAAAATATAGTCAATCCGGTCCTCCAGCGTGAGCGTGTGATGGGTCATAAAGGTTTCGTTTTCAGACAGATCCGTAATGTGCGTTTTGATTTTGGAGATAAGCGCATCGTCCGGACGCATGTTGAGATCACCCATGAAAATGGCCGGATCGTCGATTTTAACGATTTCCTTTTCGAAAAGCGCAGTTGCACTTTCGCGTTCAGCATTTGACAAACCGAAGTGGCTGACGAAAACAAAGACGGTTTTTCCGTTTACGTCCAGTTCAGCCTTTAAAAGCACGCGGTCTTCGTATCGCGCCGCCCTTTTCTCAAGGGGAAGCGGCGGGACGGGAATGGCTTGGGCGTTTTTGATCGGGAATTTGCTCAAAAGCGCAATTCCGTATTCGCCGCCGTTATAATCAATGGCCTTGGCGAAGAAAAAATGCATGTGAAGGTTTTCAGCAAGCGCTCTTGCCTGCTCCGTGTCGCCGACGTCCTGGGTTTTCATGCGGACTTCGTTGAGCGCCAAAATATCGGGATCAAATTCCTTGATGGTGCCTTCGCATTTTGAAAGGTCGAGGGTTTTATAGGCATCGCGGCCGGACTGGATGTTATAGGTCATAAGGCGCATAAAGCGTATCCCTCCCTTTTGTAATCGGGCGTATTGTACAGCTTTTTCCGGGAATTGTCAAATCAAGTTAAAGTCCTTGCATTTTGAAGTGAAATGTGATATACTGATCTTTGTCCATGAGTGATGACGGTCGGGTCCCGTGCGGCGCCATGCTGTGAACCATGTCAGGGCCGAAAGGCAGCAGCATTCAGCAGAATTTGGCGTGCGCCGCGGATCAGCCTGACCCGAGCTCATGGATTTTTTGTCGTTTTGGAAAATGAGCGCGCTTATTTGACAGGTTTTTAGGCGCGAACGGTTGACTTTTTGATTGTGTGATTGTATTATATATCTGTATAGACATGATTGGAGGACACAATTCATGAGTGGTTTTGGTATCAGAAAACACAATACCGGACGCGCAATCGTTCGCTTTTTGATCGGCCTTTTGGTTATTGCTGTGTGCGTGCTTGTGTTTTATGAGTTTGTATTAAACGGCGATTTCAGCGGCCTTATGAACAACAATGTTGAAAATGCGCTGCCGTTGGGCGCAACGAAGGCGCCGGAGGCGACCAGTCGCTTTGAGATCATCCGCGGAAGCGAAAAGCCCGTTTCCACGGAAGAGACTGATCTGCCCGGAGGAACGCCCACGGACGCAGTTGTTCCCGGAGTAACGCCCCAGCCCACGCCGGAACCTACGCCCCAGCCCACGCCGGAGCCCACGCCTGCCGTTACGCCCATTCCCGAGAGCGAATTCAGCGCGCTTGTGACCACGTTCGGCAAAGCCGGCACCGCAATCAGAAAGACTCCGTTTAAGATTGAGGAAGGCCAAATCGAAAACGGCCTCACTGCCTTTGAGATTTCCGCGCCCAACGAGAACAAAGTAATCTCCCTGACCGGTTGGGGCTATGCGGACAGTACGCGTTTTGACGGCGCAAACTGCGTTATCTATATCATCATTATAGACAGCAAGGGCGCAGCCCGATTCTATGAGCCGACCATCGTTTCCGGCATCACCGGCATGGTGCACGAAGGCAAGGGCAAAAACCTGAATATGTGCGAGTTTATGGCGACGATCGATGTTTCTGACCTTGCCGACGGCAGCTATCAGATCGGCGTGGGCGTTCAGTATAAGCCCGGCTCCACCACGTACCGCTATGCCTACACCTTCGGCGAAGCGTACAACTTTACCACCGTCGGCGGCGCCGTGACTTCGCTTGGCGGCGTAGAGGTTTCCTGATAAGAAAGCCTTATTAAAACGCACGGATGTACAAATGCAGCATTGGGAGTACGGTTATGAAGGCAAAGATGTTTTTTGCTGTGCTGAATGCGCTTTTTATGCTGATGAATACGGCGCTTGGCGCGGTTTCGCCGATGGATGCATGGATTACAAGGTACAACGGCTTTGCAGATGAGGTAAATGCGCCTAAGCTTGATGAAAATATGCTTTTTGCGCAGGAAGAGGAGCTCGGACTTTACGAGTTTGAATTTTCAAGGGACTGCTATCTTGCGCTGTACATGGACGAAAGCATCCGTCCGCAGGGAATCCTGCTTGAAACCTATGCGGGGGATGAAAGCGCCAAAGGCATTTTTGTTTCAGCGCTTGCCTCTTCCATGGAAAACGTTGCTTCCGAAAGTGCGGCCAAGGCTTTTGACGAAACTTTTGGAACGTTTCAGAAGGATGTGGACGGCGAATACGCCTATTATGCATTTGAAAACTGGGTGCTGATTTTCTCAAGAGGCTATGAGGACGGCCGATACGAGATGTTTTCCGCCTTTACCGAGGAACTGTATGAAATGATGCTGGGTGAAGAGGAAATGTCGGAGGCGGACGGTGCGGAAGATATGCCGGATGAGGAAGACGAACAGCCGGCTGTTCCTGAAAGCAAACAGCCTGAACCGGAAGGCAAGATTCACAAGCTGTAGCATTGATTCGTAGGCTGCCGCCGCGCAAACCCGGTGGCAGCCCATTTCTTTTATACGGGAGACGAATATGGGAATTTATGTTGCCGGTATTGATATCGGCGGAACCAATCTGAAATTCGGCATTTTCAATGAAAAAGGGATCCGCCTGTATATGCGCGTTTTGCGAAGCGTGCCGGGACAGCCGGAGGCGACGGCGATGCAGATATCGGATCTGATCAAAGCTTCGCCGATTCGGGTTTCGATGGTGGGCATCGGCGTTCCGGGAACGGTGTTCAAGCCGTCAGGCGAGGTGTTTTCCGGAAACCTCAAGTGGCCGGGCGTGAAGTTTGGAAAGCTGCTGGAGGAGAAAATCGGTCTGCCTGTATGGATGGACAACGATGCGCAGGCGGCGCTTGCAGCGGAAACGCTGCCGGGCGGCGCATGCTTTGGATTGGATACAGCCGTGTATCTGACGCTTGGCACCGGCATCGGCGGCGCGCTCCTGATCGGCGGAAGACCCTGGCGCGGACACGACAACGGCGCGGCGGAGCTGGGCCATTTTGTCACGCATGTGGGCGGGCTCAAATGCGCCTGCGGTATGCGGGGCTGCTTTGAAATGTACGCCTCCGCCGGTGCGCTTGCACGGTTGTCCGGCGGCGTTCGTGCGCGCAGTGTGATTGACAGAGTGAGAAACGGCGATGAAAAAATGCACGAGGCTTTGAAAGCCTACGCTGCGGAAGTTGCGACCGGCATATGCTCTTTATACATGCTGTTCAGACCCCAGGCGATCGTTCTGGGCGGCGGCGTGAGCGCTGCGGGCGATATTTTGGGCAATGAGATTCTCGCCGCGATTCCGCAGGGCTACAGTTTCACAAAAGAGGATATCCAAAAGGCGCTCAGGTTTGCCACGCGCGGAAACGACGCGGGCATGGCGGGCGCCGCGAAGCTTGCGCTTTTGAACCTTAAAAAGGGAGAATGAGGAATGCGGAAGCTTCATTATGCGTGGGTCATGGTGGGCGCAGGACTTATTCTGGCTGCCGTTGTGTCCGGAATGGCGCTTAACTGTTTTTCGCTTTTTGTGATTCCGGTATCGGAGGATCTGGATTTCACGCGGGCGCAGATGGGCGTTTGCCAGACAATCAATGCGCTGGGCTTTGCCGTAACGGCGCTGATTTCAGGATGGCTCTTTCAAAAGGTGAATATTAAAAGGATCATGGAAATAAGCGCGGTTTTGATGGTGGCTGCGTATTTTCTTTATTCCCGCGCGACGAAGCTTTGGATGTTTTACGCTCTGGCCACGGTTGCCTCCTTGAGCGCGTCGCTTCTGACGTGGGTTCCGCTTTCCGTGATTTTGAACAACTGGTTTTTGAAAAAGCGTGCCTTTGCCATCGGCTTTGCCTTTATGGGAAGCGGCATCGGCGGAATGATCTTTTCCTTTATCGGAAGCCGCCTGATGGATTGGGTTGGCTGGAGAAACACATTTCTTGTAATGTCCGCCGTGCTTCTTCTGACGGGTGTGCCGGTCGTATTTTGGATTATCTGCGTCCGCCCGCAGGACAAGGGTATGAGGGCGTACGGCGAGGAGGAAGA
>JAZSFI010000517.1:0-8078 GCA_045532135.1 Clostridia bacterium
GGCGACTCCGCCGGCGGCAGCGCAAAGCAGGGACGGGACCGTCGCTTTCAGGCGATTCTGCCGCTTCGGGGAAAACCGCAGAACGCCGAGAAAAAACGCCACGATCAGGTGCTTGCCAATGAAGAAATCCGCTCCATGATCACAGCGCTCGGAACGGGCATCGGCGAAGATTTTGATATTACGCATCTGAAATACCACAAGGTCATCATCCTGTCCGATGCCGATCAGGACGGCGCGCACATCCGTGCAATTCTTCTCACATTCTTCTACCGGTATATGCGCGAGCTCATCACAAACGGCCATGTCTATATTGGCATGCCGCCGCTTTACAAGGTGCAGAAAGGGGCGGAGGCCGTCTATTGCTATGATGATAAGGAGCTGCCTGAAGCCATCAGGAAGGTTGGCAAGGGATACACGCTTCAAAGATACAAGGGCCTTGGCGAAATGAACGCCGAGCAGCTTTGGGAAACCACCATGAACCCCAACGGCAGAAAGCTTATGCAGGTCATGATCGAAGACAACACCGAGGCCGACAGAATGGTTACCGTACTCATGGGCGACAAGGTTGAACCGCGCAAGGAATACATTTTCCAGTACGCCGACTTCAACAAAAAGGACGACTTTGTGCCCGTCAACGCGGAAGGAGGGAAATAAGGCATGGCGCGAAAGAGCGCGGGCGGCCCGGTTGAGCCTGTAAAGCCCGAAATTATCCTTCAGAAAACCATGGAAAGCGTGATGCACGCTTCCATGATGCCTTATTCCGAGCATGTTATTTTGGAGCGCGCCCTTCCGAGGGTTGAGGACGGCTTAAAGCCTGTTCAAAGGCGCATCCTGTTCACCATGCAGGAGTTGTCCTTATCTCCCGACAAGCCTCACAGAAAATGCGCCCGTATCGTCGGCGATTGTTTGGGTAAATATCATCCCCACGGCGATTCGTCCGTCTACGGCGCGCTTGCCCGCATGGCGCAGCCCTTTGCGCTTCGCGCAACGCTCGTGGACGGTCATGGAAATTTCGGCTCCATCGACGGCGACAGCCCCGCTGCCATGCGATACACCGAAGCCAGAATGACGAATCTGGCGATGGAAATGCTGCGCGATATCGATAAGGACACGGTTGGATTTCATCTGAACTTTGACGATACGCAGAAAGAACCTGATCTTCTGCCCGGAAGGTTTCCGAATCTCCTCGTAAACGGCGCGGACGGTATCGCCGTCGGCCTTGCCACCAACATCCCCCCGCACAACCTGTCCGAAACCATCGACGGCGTGATTGCCCAGATGGAAAACCCGGAGATTACTACCCGCGAGCTTATGAAATATATCCCCGGCCCGGATTTTCCGACCGGCGGCGTACTTGCATGCTCCGAGGAGCTTTTGCAGGCATATGAAACCGGCAGGGGAAAGATTCAGCTTCGCGCAAAAGTGGACATCGAAAACGGTTCGGGCGGCAGAAAACTCATTGTTGTAACCGAAATGACCTACGGCAAAAACAAGGCCGCCGTGCTTGAAAAGATATTAAAGCTTTCCGAGGAAAAGAAAAACCTTTTCTCCGGCATCTACGACATCCGAGACGAGTCCGACCGCATGGGTATGCGCGCGGTCATCGAGGTCAAGAAGGACGCGGACGTGGACAGAATTCTGGCCGGCCTTTATAAATACAGCGAGCTTCAGGATACGGTCGGCGTAAATATGGTCGCCATTGCCGATGGAAAACCCATGCAGATGGGCTTAAAGACGATTATCGGCCACTATATCCGCCACCAGAAAAACGTCGTCACCCGCAGAACGCAGTATGAGCTTGAACAGGCGAGAGCGAGAGCCCACATTCTGGAGGGACTCATCATCGCCGTTGACAATCTGGATGAAGTTATTGCGCTGATCCGCGCGAGCAAAAACCCGAAGGAAGCCAGAGAAAAGCTGGTAAAGCGTTTCGACTTAACAGAGATTCAGGCGCAGGCAATATTGGATATGCGCCTGCAGAGACTCACGAATCTTGAAATTCTGTCGCTTAGAAACGAGCATGCCGAAATCCTCAAGCGCATCCATACGCTTGAAGGCATCTTAAAGAGCGAAAAGAAGCTTATAAACGTCATCAAGACAGAGCTTACCGAAATCAAGGAAAAATACGCAGATCCCAGACGAACAAAACTGGTGGACGCATTCGAAGAAGCGGAAATCAAACCCGAAGCGCCAGTTGCGGACGAGGCGGTCGTATATGTGACGGCCAATGATTTTATCAAGCGTATGACGCCCAAAGCGTTTGAAAAGGCTGTGCAGACGGGCGAAATGGCTGATCCGCCCAAGAATGTTTTCAAGCTTGAAACCTGCGACAAGCTTCTGTTCTTCACCGATCAGGGCAACTGCTTCCCGATCACCGTTTCCCAGATTCCGGAATGCCGTGCAAAGGACAGAGGTCTGCCCCCCGGCGGCCTGCTTGCAGGACTTTCGAAGGACGAAAAGCCGGTTTCCATTGTGCACATTAAGCCGGGCGATTTCAAGGGCGAATTCCTGTTTGTCACAGCGGGCGGCCTTGTAAAACGCGTGGAAGCGGCAGAGTATGACATTAACCGCGTCAAATTCCAGGGAACGGGCATCAAAGCCGGAGACAGCCTAAAATATGTCTTCCGTTTAAACGGCGAAAAGAACATCCTCTTAATCTCCAAACTCGGCATGGCCATCCACTTTACAGTTGAGGAGATTTCCTTAATCGGCAGAACCGCAGCCGGCGTAAAGGGCATGGGTCTTGCGCCGGATGACGAAATCGCCTTTGCCATATTGAACGACGAAGAGGGCGAGGCGCTGATTGTCAGCGATAAGGGCTATATGAAGCGATGCCTTCTGATCGATTTTGATCTGCAGGCGAGAGCCGGAAAGGGCGTAAAATGCTTTAATTTCCAGAAAAACGGCGCTAACGGCACCTGCGTGGTCGCCGCGCTTCTGGTCAAGACTCCGTTTGATTTTACCGTAAGACAAAAATCCGGCGAAAAGGCGGTCTTCTCCGCAGAAAGCATCCGCATCGAACGCAAGGATTCCAGAGGAACCATGTACGCCATGTGCGTGCTTGACGATATCGTTCAAAGCGTGCTCATCAATTCTTAAAGGAGGGTTTTCTAATGGAATACGGTCTTCAGCTCTACTCGATCAGGGACATCACCGGAAATGACCTCGAAGGCGCCCTCAGACAGGTCGCTGAACTCGGCTACAAATTCGTGGAATTCGCAGGCTTTTTCGGTCACAGCGCTGAAAATGTCAAAGGCTGGCTCGACAAATACGGCCTCAGAGTTTCGGGAACGCACACAGGTCTTCATGAACTGGAGAACGACCTTGAAGGTACAATTCGCTATCACAAAGCAATCGGCAATAAAAACATCATTATTCCCGGTCATGATTTGTCCGATCAGGTGAAAATCGATGATTTCGTTGAAAAAGTCAACAGGATCCAGCCGATTTTAAAAGAAAACGGCATCGCTCTTGGCTATCACAACCATTCTCACGAATTCCTTCCCAACAAGGACGCAAGCCAGATCGAGGATCAGCTGATTTACAGAACCAATATGGACATCGAAATCGACACCTTCTGGTTCTTTAACGCCACCAAGCAGTCTGCGGTGGATATGATGGAGCGTATCAAGGACAGGCTCACCGTCATCCACATCAAGGACGGCCTTGCAAACGGAATCGGCATGCCCCTTGGAAAGGGCGAGGCGCCCGTGCGCGCGGTCTACGACAAAGCCGTCGAAATGGGAATCCCGATGGTCGTTGAAAGCGAAAGCCTCACGCCCGACGGAATCACCGAAGCCAAAATCTGCATTGAATATCTGAAAGCGCAGGAAGCGTAAGAAGAAAACCGGCTGTCTCAAGCAAGGCAGCCGGTTTTATGATATTTTGGTCGGCGAATTGATGCAGCGTAGTTATCCAGAGTACGCATAGTCCGACAAAACGCTTTCGCAAAAGCATTCCCCTCTCATGGGAAGCCTTTTGGATCGCTTCATCTTTTCCTACAATTCAATCCCGCCCAGCACCTTTCCAACGCTTCCTCTTATGACCATCGTCGCCCGGTCATCCGCAGAAGTAGGATCGCGGTTTATGAGAATGAGGTTTTTCCCTCTGAAATAATCCAGAAAGCCTGCGGCGGGATAGACCGTCAGGCTGGTTCCGGCTACGATCATGGTGTCGGCTTCCGAGATTACGCGAAGCGCGCCTCTGACCGTTGCGTCGTCCAGACCTTCTTCGTAGAGAACAACATCCGGCTTTACTACGCCCCCGCATCCGCATTTGGGAACGCCTTCGGAATTTCTGATAAATTCCGGCCTGTAGAACTTCCCGCATTCCATGCAGAAGTTTCGGTGAATGCTTCCGTGCAGCTCGAAAACGCGGATGCTTCCGGCTTTCTGGTGAAGCCCATCGATGTTCTGAGTGACGATGCCTGTGAGCTTTCCGGCCTGTTCAAGCTCAAAAAGCTTTTTGTGCGCGTCGTTTGGCATTGCTTCAAGCGGCAGCATCTTGTCTTTATAGAACTTGTAGAATTCCTGCGGGCGCAGTTCAAAAAACGTTCTTGAAAGAATGGTCTCAGGCGGATAATCGTACTTTTGATGATAAAGTCCGTCCACGCTTCTGAAATCCGGGATGCCGGATTCCGTACTTACCCCTGCGCCCCCGAAAAACACAATGCGTTTGGATTTTTGAATGATGGACGCCAGTTCGTTCATGCGCTTGCGCCTCCTTAAAACGGTATATATGATAAAACAGTGAGCGGAATCTCACTGTTTTATCGATATTTTAGATGAATTTATCTTGTGGATTTGTCGTAGGGAATACCTTCCGCCTTAGGAGCTCGGCTGGATTTGGAGGTAAACGCAAGAACGATCAGCGTGATCACGTAGGGGAGCAATCTGTAAACATGCGCGGAAACGCCGATTTCCTTGAGCCAATAGATGCCGTCGCCGTTGATGTCGAGGGAACCGTAGGAGGCGGCAATGCACTTGAAAAGACCGAACAGAAGCGCAGCGCCTGCAATGTTGCCGGGTTTCCAGTTACCGAAGATCATAACGGCCAGCGCCAGAAAACCAAAGCCCGCAACGTCGCCGTTGGAGGTGCAGTTGGCGGTGGTCATGGCGTATACAAAGCCGCCCATGCCGGCCAGCGCGCCGGAGATGCCGACGCCGGCATAACGCATCTTGAATACGTTGATGCCAAGGGAGTCAGCCGCCTGCGGATTTTCGCCGCAGGAACGAAGGCGAAGGCCGAATTTGGTCTTATAAAGAACGATTGAAATGATGATAAAGATCAGAAGGCAGACATAGGTGACGGGATAGACCTTGTTGACAAATACCTGCCCCAGGAATCCCATGGAAGGCGTTTTGTTGATGCCGCGTCCGACGCCGAAACCGAAATAGCTTTCCTTGAGCATAAACCAGCTTGCCGCGTCGCCTTTGAGCATATGAAGCGTATTCTGGTTGGCCAGAACGCGGATTAAAAACAGAACCAGCGCGGGCGCCATCAGGTTGAGCGCGGTTCCGCCGATGGTCTGGTCAGCCTTCAGGTTGATGGCCGCAAAGGCCAAAAGCATCGCAAACAATGCGCCCAATAAAGCGGTTACAACCATGGTAAGAAGCACGAAAAGTTGAAGCGTGAGCCAGTCTTTTGCGACATAGGCAGCTTCGAACCCCTGCCCCTGCTGCACCATGCGCCCAAACAATACGCCGATAAACGCGCCGAAGATCATGATACCTTCAAGGGCAAGGTTGATTACGCCGCTGCGCTCGGAGCAAACGCCTGCAAGGGCTACGATCATAAGCGGTACGGCGTAGATCAGGGTCTGACGAATGAGAAACGGAATGGTTCCTTCATTGATGGCCTGCGTGAAAAACTGAACGATAGCGTCCATTATTTCGCCGCCTCCTTTCCGCTTTTGCGTTTCTTCGCGCCGCTGATCAGCATTTTGATTACCAGCGAGAACGCGGACAAGTATACGATAACCGCGATGATAACGTCTGTGATGTACTCGTTAAAGCCGGTCAGGTTCGTAAGCTGCAGACCGCAGATATCGAGCATCGACATGAAAATACCGGAGAAGATTACGCCGATGGGGTTGTTTGCGGCAAGAAGCGCAACGGGGATGCCGTTGAAGCCGACCGCGGGAAGCGCCTGATAGGTACTCCAGAAGAACTCGGTGTTGCCGGAAAGGCTGTAAAGCGCGCCGGCCGCACCGGCGAGAGAACCGGCGATGGCCATGGAGATAACGATGGAGCGCCTGTCCTTGATGCCTGCATAGCGGGCGGAGAAGCGGTTTGAGCCGCAGGCCTTCAGCTCATAGCCGAAGGTGGTCTTGGAGAGAATAATATAGATGATGATTGCGAGCACTGCGGCGATGATAATGCCGCCGTTGATCTGCGAACCTTCAAAAATCTTGTCCAAGCCGAACTTTGACGTCTGAACGCCGTTGAACGAGGTTTTATAGATGTAGCCGGACTTGGTGTTTTCGTAAACATTTTTAAGAGAGGAAATGTCAAACACCCATGTTACGAGGTTGGCTGCGATCCAGTTGGTCATAATGCAGGCGAGAACCTCGTTGATGTTGAGAACTGCCTTTAAAAGACCGGGAATCGCGCCCCAGAGCGCACCGGCAAGAATGCCGCCGAAAAACGCCAGACACCATACAAGCCACGCGGGCAGGAAGAAAGAGGGGGCTGCGCCGAGGGAGGCCTGCCATACGCTCATGGTGGAGCCTTCTACGGGAATGCTTAAAGCGATAAAGAGGGAAGCTGCTGTGCCTGCCAGATACTGGCCGGGCGCGCCGATGTTGAAAAGACCCGTTTTATAGGCAACCGCCACGGAAAGACCGGTCAGAACAACCGGGGTTGCGCGGAAAAGCATGTTGCCCATCATCTGAGGATTGAAGCCGAAAGTCAGATGACCAACAGCGTCGCGGCCTGTGCAGAACAATCCGCCGAATACGATTCTGATGCCGTCCCACACGGCTTTTGCGCCCATGGTGACGTTTGTAAAGCCGACGATGGCGATGATGATACTGCCGACAGCCATACCGATGAGAATGGAAAGAAGAGACGCGATGACTGTGCGGGATCCATCCTTTAACATAACGCCGTTCGGACTTTTCTTACTCATGTGCAGCGCCTCCTTCCTGCTTTTTTGCGCCGGCCATATAAAGACCCAGCTCTTCGACCGTGGTTTTCTTGGGATCGAGCTCGCCGACGATTTCGCCCTCGTACATAACGAGAATGCGGTCGGAGAGGTTCATAACTTCATCCAGCTCCAGAGAAACAAGCAGAACGGCCTTTCCGGCGTCGCGCGCGGAAACCAGCTGGCGGTGGATGTATTCGATCGCGCCTACATCCAGTCCGCGCGTGGGCTGAACGGCAACGATCAGGGGAAGATCGCGGTCGATTTCGCGGGCGATGATCGCTTTTTGCTGGTTGCCGCCGGACATGGAGCGTGTGACTGTGATCGGGCCCTGACCGGAGCGTACGTCGTACTGCTCAATCAGCCCTTCGGCATAGGCGCGCACGCTGTCAAATTTGATGAAGCCGTGATTCTGAAAGCGCGGCTCGTGATATTTCTGAAGAACCATGTTCTGTTCAAGTGTGTTGTCCAGAATCAGTCCGTGCTTATGGCGATCCTCCGGAATGTGAGACATGCCGAGATTGGAGCGCGTGCGGATGGGCGCGGAGGTAATATTGGTATTGTTCAAAAGAATTTTGCCTGCGGATGCCTTTTCAAGGCCGGTGACGGCATGAATCAGTTCGCTTTGACCGTTTCCGTCGATACCGGCAATGCACACGATTTCGCCTGCGCGGACGTTGAAGGAAACATTCCTGACTGCGTCGCGGTTGTAAAGCTTTGATTTTACGGACAGTCCTTCCACCTTTAAAACGGTGTCCGAAGGTTTAGCGGGCTCTTTTTCGACAACCAGCTGTACATCGCGGCCGACCATCATGCGGGAAAGCTCCGCCTGCGTGGTATCGCAGGTGTTGACGGTTCCGATATACTTACCCTTTCGAAGCACGCTGCAGCGATCGGAAACGGCCATGATCTCGTTGAGCTTGTGGGTGATGAAC
>JAZSFI010000278.1:0-5363 GCA_045532135.1 Clostridia bacterium
GCACACCGCCGGCGCAGAACATGGTGTAGGAGTTGGCGATCTGGTCCTTATTCAGCCAACGGTACATACCTACGGCCACGTTCATGCCGGAGGAGGTACCGAAGGAGATGTACTGGGCAAACACATAGTCGCCCCAGGGGCCCATAAAGGCGGTAAGGATGGTGTAGATCACGATGGGCTTGGACAAGGGCAGGATGATCTTTTTCAGCACCTGGAAACGGGTGGCACCGTCCACACGGGCTGCCTCATCCAGAGATTTGGGGATGGTGTCAAAGAAGCCCTTGGACACGTAATAGCCCATACCGGAGGAGGCAATGTACACCAGGATCAAACCGGGCACGGCATTGGCCTGGGTCATGCCAAGATCCTTGAGCACGCGGTAGAGAATAATCATGGTGAGCATGCCGGGGAACATGCCTAAGATGAGCATAAAGCGCATTAAGGGCTTTCTCAGCTTAAAGCGGAAGCGGGACAGCGTATAGCTCATGCAAAGGACGATAATGGTCTGGAAAACCGCGGTTGCCATGGCGGCGATGAAGGTGTTTAAATACCACTTGGGGAAGTCGGTGTTCAGAAGGTTTTTGTAGTTGTTAAGGCCCCAGACATGGGGGATGACGTAACCGACCTGATGCGTGGATTCAACTCTGAAGGACTGAAGCAGAATGCATACAAACGGAACAAGCCAGATGATGGAAATCGCAACAAGCAGCGCATAGATTGCGGTATTCGAAAGATTTCTGGAAGCTTTCAGACCCATGTGGCGCTTTTCGACTTTGGAGGAAACAATATTTTGACTCATTACTGGAAATCCTCCTCATTCTTGATGGACGGAAGCACATTGTATACAACAAGCGAGATGACCGCAACGGCTACGAATACTAAGATACCGATAACGGAGGCGATGTTGTAGGCGGCTTCAGCGCCGGTTGTGATTTTGAAAAGCCATGTGACGAGAAGGTCCGTATAGCCCACGCTTCCGGCAGCAGAGGATGCGTCGGGGTTTGTGGGCGCGCCGCCGGTCAGAAGGAAAATAACGTTAAAGTTATTCATGTTGCCGGTGAAGCTTGTCAAAAGATACGGGCCTGTTACAAACAGCATGTAGGGCAGGGTGATCTTTCTGTACTGCTGCCATGCGTTCGCGCCGTCGATGCGCGCGGATTCGTAGAGGTCCTGCGGGATGTTCATAAGTATTCCGGTCGTGATCAGCATCAGATACGGAATACCGATCCAGATGTTGATCAGAATTACCGTGACTCTGGCCCAGTTGGCCTTTTCCCAGAAGGGAAGCGCCTGCTCAATCCAGCCCATGTTCATGAGGAAGCCGTTGATGATGCCGTTTTTGGCGAACATCTTGCCGACATACAAAAGCGAGATGAACTGCGGGATGGCGATGGTGAGAACCAGAATCGTGCGCCAGAGCTTCTTTAAACGAATGCCCTTTTTGTTGATGGCCATGGCGACGAACATGCCGAGGAAATAGTTTGTGAAGGTGGCAAAGAACGCCCAGATCAGCGTCCAGGTGAGCACCTCGCCGAACGTTGCGGAGTAGGACTGCACGCCGCCCTGGGTGTTGGCCGTCCAGGAGAGCATGGTGTTGAAGTTGTCAAGTCCGATCCACGTGAAAAGCTCGTTGGTGTAACCGTTATGCTTGCCGTCAAAGCTTGTGAAGGCAACCAGAATCATGAAAAAGATGGGAAGAACGGTGAAAATGATGATGCCGGTCAGGGGGAGGGAAAGGAGCGTTTTGTGGAACTGGTCGTCCACCATGCTGCGAAGGTCGTCCTTCGAGCTTTTGAGCTTTTTCCCGGAAGCAAGAATCTGCTGGGAAATCTTGTTCTGCTTGATGTTCACGCGCCAGGTGAAGATGAAGGCGATGATGAAGAACAGGGTCAGAACGCTGTACAGCAGGATTTTGAACGAGTTGTCGTTGTAAACGGCGACATCAACGTCCAGAATCGGATTGTATTCATAGGTCGGGCCGGTTTTGCCGAGCGTCGTGATCAGGGAAAGCCAATGCGCGCCCGAGAAAACCATGTATAAGATGAACACGATTTCGAAGACCAAAAACAAAATTCCGCGAAGCACCTGTCCGCGGGCGATGGAGCCAAAGCCCATGACGAGGAAGGAGAGCCTTGTTTTCCAGTCTCCGTTTATGAAGGTCATGACGATGTCAGCGGCTTCCTTATAGATGCTGACGAACAAATTGACGATGATGGAAAAAAGCTTTTTGAGAAGGCCGAAGATCTTTGAAGGAATGAGGTTTAAGAAAACAGCAATCTTCCAGCAAAGCCTGTCCCATTTTGTGAGCTTCAGGTAATCCAGATTGTTGAATTTTATCATACCATCACTTAACTCCTTTATGGAAAACAGCCGGAGCCAATTTTTTAATGATTGGCTCCGGCTGTCCGGGTTACCAATTGCCGAAAAGTGACTTACGGCAATAGAGCAAATTATTCAGCGGCTACGAGGGAAACGGTGCCGGTGGCTTCGTCGAACTGGACGTAGTAGGTGCCGGCGGTTTCAACCTTGAAGTTCTCGGCCGGGAAGTTGTCGTCCCAGGAAAGGCCCTTGCGAACTTTGAACTCAGTGCCGGCTTCCATGGCGAAAGCTTCGGTAGACTGCCAGATCGCGTTGGTCTTGAGCATGGTGAAGTCGGTGTCCCAGTTGGTGCCGTTTACGGTGCCGATAACGGTCCAGCCGTTCTTAACTTCGTCGGAGAGGGTGAACAGGGCAGCGATCTTGTTCTGATAGTTGTCAAGAGCAGCCTGAAGACCCGCTTCATCGGAAGCAGCCTTTACGTCATCGCCGATAACCTTGGCGATATCCCACCAGGAGCCGTGGATCTGGCCCTGCGGCAGGGAGTAGGGAGACTGAGCGAGGAGCGCGGAGAGACCGGGGTTGGCCTGAACAGCTTCGGAAGCCTGAGCAACATTGTTGGAGGGGCCCCAAGCATGCTTGTTGAAGCGATCCATCTGGCACTCTTCGCCGGTCAGATACTGAGCCAGCTTGTGAAGAGCAGCGGCCTTGTAGGCGTCAACCTGGGGCTTAACGCCCATGAGCTTGCAGCCGTTGAAGGAGCCGATGTGGTAGGACTTGCCGTCAACCTCGAAGGAGGGAAGATCGGCTACGCCCATGTTCTCGCCGAGAATGCCTTCTACGGTCTTGTAATCCCAGGTGCCGGTTACAACGACAGCAGCGTTGGAAGAGAACTCGGCGCCGGAGGAAGAAGAGAGGTGGAAGGGAGAATCAACGAGCTTCTTCATGCCCTTGACGGCGATCAGGCCTTCAGGGCTGTTGAAGGTATCGGTAACGGAGATGAACTCGCCGTCAGCGTCGGTGGTCCACTCGGATACGCAGCCGGTGCCGAAGAAGAAGGAAGCGAGGTACCAAGCAGAAGTCTGCATTTCGAAAGCGAAATACTTCTGGGCGGCTTCGCAGTCGGCGATAACGGCTTCGAGGGACTCGATGCTGTCTTCGGATACAACGCGCTTGTCATAGTACATGAAATAGCCGTTGTCAGCGGTCAGGGGGTAAGCATAGATGGCGTCGCCGGACTTCGCAGCGGCAACAACGCCGGCAGCGTTGTTGGCAACAACGAAACCAGAAGCGCCCTTGCCCAGCTTAGCCAGAGCGCCGGCCTGTACGAGGCGGGCAAACTGGTCCTGAGCGAAGCAGTACAGATCGCCGCCGGCTTCAACGTCGGTGATCATGAGGGTGGCGGCGTCAGCTTCGGAAACGGCCTCGATGGTCGCGTTGAACTTGATGCCGTCGGTATTGGTCTGGTTGAAAGCTTCAACCTGAGCCTTGGTGGTGTCAACGATTTCCTGGGCTACCCAGATGGTTACGTCATATTCGCCGGCCAGGCTGGAAGCGCTGGCGAAGGAGAACATGGACATGGCCATCATGGCGGTGAGAAGGAGAGCAAGAATCTTCTTCATGTTGGTATTCTTCCTTTCGATATTTTTGATTGAAACATCCGTGAATATTCTCGGATGATCCAATCCTCACGATAAGATATTTTATAGCAAAAATGTAAAGATAGGATTATAAACTATAAGAATATGTGCTGTTTCGTGTGTTTTTAACATAAAATATCGTTTTTTACGTGCTATAAATGGAAGAACATGTTAAATGAAAACGTTTACTTTACAGAATTCAGCATCAGATCGTCGATTTTGCCCCATGCGCCGTTTCCCGCTCCTTCGCACTTGACGTAGACGCCGACGGTGATAGACTCTTCGCCGAAGAATTCAAATGCGTCCGTTTTTGCCGTGTCCCAGTTGCCGTAGGAGGTGATTTTCATGGGCGCGGTTTTTACGATAGTATCTCCGATTCTGACATAGGCGAAGATGTCGGTTTTGCCAGCGTCGCCGCCCATAATGGAGGCGGAGAAGGCGTATTTTCCCGAAGGAAGATCGGTAAGCGTCTGTTCGATCGTAAATTCGACGCTGTTTTTCTTTGCCGACCAGAAGTGAGCGTGCTTCGTGCCGGTCATAGAATCCGTCTTCTTGTCTTCAATATAAAGTTCGTCGGATTTGTTCAGATCCGTAAAGACCCAGTTTTTGCCGCCTTCTTCAAAGCTGTAGTCGGTAAGATAGTTGTATTCCACCATCGAAACATAGGCTTTGGCGGTCATGCCGCCTGCGATGCCTTCGATGATGTACCGATTGGGGCCGGAGGAATGCATTTTTTCATCCATTTCGTCCGTGAGATTCCAGCTGACGGGCAAAGCTTTTTTGGAATTGTCCGTCATGACCGCGTTCACAGTTTCGGGAAGACGGATGGGCGCGTTCAGATCGCAGATGAGGTTTACATCTTCAAGCGCATCGGCTGCGGGCGCGATTCCGTTTCCTTCGCGCATGAGCTTAAAGACCTTGAGCGATTCAAGGGGATGACCGTATTGATCGAACATCGCCTGATTGTCGACGGCGTTTCCGCCGTAATACTTGCCGGCATCGTTTGCGTCATAGATGCCTGCAAAGCTCGTCGCCCAACCAGAGCCGTGCGTTTCCCATTTTTCGTTGTTTTCTTCCCAGCTGTTCGTTCCTACGGAAATCCATGTACCCTCCCAGTAGACAACGCCGATGCCGGAGGGGGTCTTGTTTACGAGGGTATCGGTGATGTCAATTATGTTGTTGGCCTGTCCCTGCACGGTGAAAGGATAGGACTTTATGATTGCGCCGCCGTCTGAAATCGTGTTTCCGTAAAAGTCGGTGTCTTCAGACGTATAGGCGTAGGAGGTCTCCATGACCATGACCTTTTTTCCGTAGGTATTTGCGATGTCGGTCAGAACATTTGAAAGGTTTTCATGCGTTCCGTGCCAGTAGGGGTAGTAAGAGGAAGCGAATACGTCGTAATCCACC
>JAZSFI010000524.1:0-2219 GCA_045532135.1 Clostridia bacterium
CACCAAATGCCGGCTCTCTTAAACGATTTATGCCCAAAACCCTCTTCGTCATCGCCAATTATATGAAATTAGGGATATGATACCATGGTTATTGAATTCTGTCAACGGGAAAATTCATCGTTCGTCCCTTCCTTTCGTCAAGTTCTTCCTAAATTTACCCTCTGGATTCCGCGCATAAAACTTTACATATTTTTATTGCCGATGATGCGCACGCAAAAACAAAACCGTGTATAATACCCACATCCGATAAGGAGTGAGAACATGTACCGTATATTTGACGCGCACACGCATATTTATCCAGACAAAATCGCATCGAAAGCCAGCAAAACCATCGGCGAATTCTATGATATCGACATGAATTTCGACGGAACCGTCGATACGCTTTTACGCCTTGGAAACGAACACGGCGTTTCAAAACACCTTATTCATTCCGTTGCGACCACTGCTCATCAGGTACCGAGCATCAACAATTTCATTATCTCCGAAGTGAGTCTGCACCCGGACAAATTTATCGGCTTTTCAACGCTCCATCAGGACTTTGAAAACCCGGCGGAGGAACTGAAGCGCATAAAGGAAGCCGGGCTCAAAGGCGTAAAGCTTCATCCGGATTTTCAGAAGTTTGAAATCAGCTCTCCCGTCATGGACGACGCCTACCGCGCCATGATGGAGATGGATCTTCCGGTTCTTTTCCACACGGGAGACGTGCGATACAACTGGTCGCACCCGGGGCATATTCCCATCATTCTCAAAAAGCATCCCCGCCTTAAAATCATCTGCGCACATTTCGGCGCGTATTCCCAGTGGCAGGAAGCATCTGAGCATCTCAAGGGAACCGGCGTCTGGGTGGACACGTCCTCCAGCTTTTTTATGATTACGGATGACGAAGCAAAAAAGTATATCAGCCTTTACGGCGAAGACAAGGTCCTTTTCGGAAGCGACTACCCCATGTGGAATGTGGGCGATGAAATCCGCAACATCCTTCGGCTGGGTCTTACGGATAAACAGAACGAGAAGATATTTTCAGGAAATCTCGCGTCCCTTCTGAGTATCTGAAAAAGTGCATAAGGCTTACGAACAGAAAAAACACACGCATGCAGATTACCGGTGATCCGCATGCGTGCTTTTTTATCCAAATAAGATTTCCCTTGCTTCGTCAAAATCCTTTACAAAAATCCTGGCCGTTTCCCGGATATCCTTCATCAGCTGCGTGTTTCCCGTATGCACCTTTTCCTCAATCGCAAAGGGCGTAAGGCCTGCCGTTTTTGCTGCGTTCATGGCATACAGCGAATCTTCAAACATCACGCATCTTTCCTTTTTGACGCCCAGACGCGCTGCGACAATGCCGTAATACTCCCATCTTCCCTTGGAAACGCCGTTTTCTTTATCGTCCGTCACAAATTCAAAATACTCCAGAAGACCGTGAAGAGAAAGCGCCATCTTCGCATTTTCTCTCGGCGTAGCCGTTGCAACGCACATTTTCACGCCGTTTTCCCTGAGTTTTTCAAGAAAAGCCTTTGCGCCTTTTTTCGGGAATACATCCGTCACATAGTGTTTTTTCATGCTTTCAAGATATTCGGAAATGATCGAATCAAATGTAAACCTGTCCGGATAATCCGCTTCAATGCGCCTTGCAAGGGCATGGGACGACATAACGTCGATATTGGTAACAAACTCCTGCGGAACCGGCAGGCCATGCCGCTTTAAAAACAGCCGGTTCTCCGCTCTCCACGCCCACATGGAATCAAGAATCGTTCCGTCCATGTCAAAAATGACCGCGTCAAATTCTTTCGTAAAATCCATTTCTTTCCCGCCTTACACCTTGATGGAATGCCATTTTCCTTCGTTGAAACGGCGCATCATGAGGCTCATTCGAATGGTCATGTCAAGGAAGCTTGCGCCCCACGCGCCCATGAGCGCCCACTGCGGCGCCTCATAGGCAAGCCAGAATTCCGCAACCTCCATGCCGGTCACAGCAGTCGTCATCTCATATACCGGAGTAAAGAAATTCTGGATGATTTCAATCGCCAGAAACGCCGTGACAGGGCGCATAATGGCAACGCAAAGAAGCATGACGCGCGCAACATACTTGGTGTCGCCTGCGCCGCGCAGCGCGCCGGAAGTGATGATGGACAGCATCTGCGGCGGCTGGAAAAGGGCGACAATCAGCATGACATTGGCAGACAAGCGCATAACCGTCGGGTCATCCGTAAACAGGCTCA
>JAZSFI010000600.1:0-1786 GCA_045532135.1 Clostridia bacterium
GCTGGAGAAACACATTTCTTGTAATGTCCGCTGTGCTTCTTCTGACGGTTGTGCCGATTGTATTTTGGGTCATCTGTGTGCGCCCGCAGGACAAGGGTATGAGGGCGTACGGCGAGGAGGAAGAAAGTCAGGCGGGTGAAATCCAATATGAGAACGATGGCGCGCGTGTGAAGGACGCAGTCAGAACGATCAGATTTTACGGGATTTTGCTGCTTGTTTTCGCAGCCGGTTTTGCGACGAACGGTTTTACTGCGACCTTTGTTCCGCATCTTGAAGACAGCGGATATACCGCCACCCACGCAGGAAGCCTTTACAGCGTCTACATGTTGGTTTTAGCAGCAGGAAAGGTCACAACCGGCGCGCTGTTTGATAAATTCGGCGCAAGAATCACCACGCTTTTATCGCTTGGCCTGCTGGTGATTTCTTTGATCGGACTGATGTGCGCAGAATACCCCTTGGCGGTTTATGTAATGCTCCTGTCTTCCGGTATCGGAAACTGCTATGCAACGGTGGGACTGCCTGTCGTTTCGCGCGCAGTGTACGGAAACAGACAGTACGCTTCTTTCACAGGCATTTTAACAACCCTCGGAAACATAGGATCGACCGCTGCGCCCGCGCTGATGGGCGTTTTCAGAGACGTTACGGGTTCATATGCGCCGGGTTATGCGATGTTTGTAGGCTTTTTGCTTGTCGGCGGATTCTGCGCAGGCGTCTGTATTCCGGCCAAAAACCATGAAAAAAGATAGCGTTTTCGCCTTTTTGCGTTTTCAAGGGCAGCAAAAAGTGGTATAATTGCCATGGAATGAAATAATAGCGATGGCATGAGTTTCCCTTTTATGAGAAAGGAAGAAAAATATGCGGATTGTCACCTATAATCTTCGCTGTGACGTGAAAAGCGACGGCGTAAACAGCTTTTCAAGCCGAAAGGGTCTGGTGCTTGATAAAATTGACAGAGAGCTACCGGATGTAATCGGTTTTCAGGAAGTTACGCCGCCGATGAATCTGTTTCTTCATAAAAAGCTTTCGGCCTATACGCTTGTCGGCTGCGGACGCGGCATGGATTATCAGGACGAGCATAACCCGATCGCGTTTAAAAGCGACAAATATGAGCTGATCGCGCTGGATGTAACGTGGCTTTCCGAAACGCCGTTTGAACCGGGCTCGAGGTTTTCCGATCAGTCGATTTGCCCGCGCATTGTCACGCATGCAATCCTGCGCCCTGTTGGCTTGGGAGAGCCTTTCCATGTATACAATACGCACCTGGATCATGTGTCGAGCGATGCAAGACAGAAAGGCGTAAAGCGGCTGATGGAAAAAATTGAATCCGACCGGATCACGCATCCGTTTCCGCTTCTGATCACTGGCGATTTCAACGCTTTGCCCGAATCGCGGGAGATTCGTATGCTCAAGGAGAAATTTTCCGATTTCACCGATCGGATCGGCGTCACGTTTCACAATTTCGGACGCACGGACGGCGGCCAGATCGACTATATTTTTGCAAGCGGATTTGAAAAAGAGAAAGATGCGGTCAAATGGACGGACGAATGGAACGGCGTGTTCCTGTCGGACCATTTCCCGATTGAATGTTCAGTCATAAGAAAGGACGGCGGCGCTGTATGAACGAATATCTGATGATCGGCGAAGTATTGAAACCGCAGGGCGTCAGGGGCGATGTAAAAGTGCGCCCGATTACATGCGACATTTTCCGTTTTGAGGATATCGAGGAAGTGTATTTTCTGAAAGAGGACAAATACACGCCCATCGGCGTATCGCTTGTTCGCATGGA
>JAZSFI010000214.1:0-2379 GCA_045532135.1 Clostridia bacterium
TCTCATATGAGACAGCTCCGACCGCGCGCAACGTACATATACGAAAGAGGATAAAATCAAAATGAAAAAGCTGTTTTTGAAAAACGAAGTTCTTTTCGCCGTCATCTGGATCATCGTCTATGTCGTAGGCTTTGCAAATGCGGACATGATTTCAGAATCCATCGGTATGGAAAAATCCATCACTTGTGCAGTCGGGCTTGTTTTAAGCGCGGTTTTATTTGCGTTTGTGCATAAAAACAATCTTTGCTCGCATGTCGGGCTGTGCGCTTTTCGGGGAAGTTTTAAAAAGCATCTGTATTTTATCCCCCTGATCGCCATGTCCTGCGTCAATCTCATAAACGGATTTCAGATGAATTTAAGCGTTTCTGCGTCCGTTTTCATGGTCGTAAGCATGCTTTTTGTGGCGTTTTTGGAGGAAATCATTTTCCGAGGTCTGCTTTTTAAGGCGATGGCAAAGGACAATCTGAAAATTGCAGTCATCGTGTCCTCCGTGACGTTCGGCATGGGACACATCGTAAATCTGTTTCTGGGCGAAGCGGTTCTCGGCACGCTTCTTCAGCTCATGTACGCCTCCGCAATCGGATTTCTGTTTACCGCGATTTTCCTGACCGGAAAAAGCCTTCTTCCCTGTATCCTCTCCCACGCCTTCATCAACGCAACCTCCACCTTTGCGCGCCCGATGCCGGTCGCAATGGATATAACCGTCGCAGTTGTCCAGACCATTTTGGCCGTGTGCTACGGCGTATGGCTTTTAAAAAACGCCAAGGATGCAAAGGCAATTTGACAAGCCCGTACCGCTATGGTAAAATTTGTCCTGCATACCGTTTAAACGGAGAAAGGTGGATTTTCATGAAAAAACTGCTTGCGTTTCTGCTTGCCCTGTTCCTTATGACGGGCGCATTTGCCTGCGCGGAAAGCGACATTCTTTTGAATATGTCCGAGCTGACCGTCGCCGAGCTTCAGGAAATTCAACGGGCAATCACTTCCGAACTGACCCGGCGCACGATTTCCCCCGAGATTTCCGCAAAAACGTCCGACGCGCCCATTCTGTTCCGCGGATATCCGTGGTTTTCTTCCGAAACGGAAATGCTGGCCAATCTGAGCTCGCTTGGATATACTTCCACAACCCACGGTGAAGGCGCCGGCTATACCGAGGTCGGCAGCTGGGAAATCAACCTCAAAGAGAATTTTTACGAGGAGGAATCCCTCCTTTCCAACCGCGAAATCGGTTACTGGGTCTATATTCCGCTGAGCAACAATACCAAAGTAGCCGGATTCCCCATCAGAGGCATCAGCATGGATTTCCTCTACGGTCACGATGCAAGCAAAGTATACCGCGACCGCGAGCACAGCCGGATGTATGCAGCCACCTATCTTTTCAGCGTAGCTGAGCCGATGAGCGCCTATACCGCCCTTAAAGCAAAGATGAGCGCTCTGTACGGAACGCCCGTTGAGGTAACGGCAGAAGGCGGCTCCTACACGGTATACCACGCATTCTGGTACGGCGCCGAGAACACCGGCGTCCGACTGGATATGCGAATCGCCAAAGGGAACTCCAATCCCGCCTATGCCCTTCAGCTGTGCTACGGAATCAGCAACAGCCTCGAACTGATTGCAGATCTTCAAAACGCCATCACAAACGAAATCCTTGCTCAGGGCAGCATGGACGGACTTTGATAAAAGATCGGTATTCGCCCGATAAAGCCAAAAAAGGAACCGGTGCAAGCAGCTTACGCACCGGTTCCTTTATATTTTCCTCTTTTATTCTCCTTCAATCACGGCAAGCATCAAAATGCCCACGATGATGACGGTAATAAACAGATACTGCTTTTTGGTAAGCTTCTCCTTCAGGAAAACGCGGGAAAGCAGCAAAGAAACCACGCAAACGGAAGACAGAATGGGCGCGGCGATGGCGCCGTTTCCGCTCATGGCATAGACATACGTAAACTGACCTGCGGTTTCGCAGACCGCGGCGAGCGCTTTGTCCTTCTGCTCCACAAGTCCTCCGAATTTTTCACCCTTGATCTTCATGAAGATAAAAAGAATCAAGGCAAAGACAGCGAAAGTGAATTCATAGGACACATTGGCAACGAGCTCGATCGTGTCTTCGTTAATGCCGATCAGGGGGCTGGTTTCGATATCAAGGAAATAGATGTCCAGAACGCAGCCGACCGCATCGATAAACGCATACAAAAAGGGCATTAAAAAGGCAATGACGGCGAGCTTTTTGCCCAGACGCTTTTGCCTTAAATGATCGCCGCTGTTTTCAAGGTATCCGATGCCCACAACGCCGACGGCAACCACAGCGATTGCAATCCAGGAAGGCACGGAAATCGCTTCGCCCAAAAAGATCACGCACAGAAGCGAACACAGAGCGCC
>JAZSFI010000141.1:0-5136 GCA_045532135.1 Clostridia bacterium
TCGATATAGCCCTTCGCCTGCGGAACCACATTCTTCGCTGCATGCGGCATATCCTTAAAGCTCAATAGACGGCTGTCGCCCATGACGAAGCGGTTGTCGTAAGCGGAGGACGCTTCCAGATACGCCGTCTGCATTTCGGAAATGTGTTCGTGTACATCGCTGACGGCAACGGGCAGGCGGGACAGGCGAACATCCTCCATCTGCCAGATTTCCTGCGCAAGCGCGCGAAGGCGGCTCACATCATCGGCAAAGGCTACAATCAGCATCTGATCCTGCGAAAGCAAATCCGTGCCCGCGCAGGCAACGTCTTCGGGCATTTCACTTAAAAGCTTTTCAAGATATACCTCTGCGTGTTTGTTTTCGGGCGCACCCAGAAGCAGTATTTCAAAATACGCCCGGCTGATATCGATTCCGGCCTGTTCGGCGGCAGCCAGCGCTTCCGTATCCGACTGGAAATAGCCCTTCACGAGGGATTTGACAAACATAATCTTCTGCGCAGGCTTGCTCTGCGTAAGCTTTTTGTCAAGATCCCGGTTTTTACCCTCCAGCTCCTTGATGCCGGTGCGGATGGCTAAAATATAGTCGGCATACGCATCGTCGTCTTTGTAGAATTTTTCGCCCATTTCACGGATGATGCGCTGGTTGTTCCGGGAAATCAGAAGCATAAACAATATGCACGGAACGGCAAACACCAACAAAATCCACACAAAATCGCCCCAGCCGTTGGCGGCGATGCGCGTAATCGAAGTAAGCGGAATGGCGGAAAAATACGTCAGATTCATCATGTCGCTGGGCATGGAAATGAACAGATATTTCTGTCCGCCCAGAAGCTTTGTGCTTGTGCGCATTTCCTTTCCGTCGCCGGATGCGCGGATCACATAGTCTTCATCCAGCGTGAAGTTTTCGCTTTTTACGACAATCTTACCGCCGGACAGAATATAGCGGTTGGAAATGTCGTTGGTTTCGTCATCGAGAAATCCCAAATACGTCTCCTCGGATATCAGAAACAGTGCATTGCCCGCGCCGTTTTCGCCCAGCGGAAGGATATAGGAAACCATGCGCTCAGCGCCGCCCGCCGCATTTTCATCCGTCACCGTCTGACACTTAATCATGCTGCCGTCAGTCTTTTGAGTAAGCGCATTTTTCACATCCGCCGGCGAAAGATCTTCATACTGGAGCGTGTATTCCACAAAATCGTCTAAGTTTTCGCTGCCTTCGGACCAATACACGCGGTCTTCCCCGTCGAGAACCACATATATCCGTTTGCAGAAATCCGCCGTCGCCATATGAGGCTTGAGCGCATTCACAAGCGAATTCGCCTTTGCGGGATAGCTGTAATAATCAAACGGCTCCTTGGCTGCCGTCATGCCGAGCTGGCTTGCGATTCCGTTCATCATGCGGACATATCCTTCGCTCTGATGGCGGACGGAAGCCAGTTTATTGGTCTGGCTGTCGCGCGTGGTGTCGTAGATGCTGTTTTGATAATAGGAATACATATAAACCATGATGCTGGTCAGAAGCAGCATCATGATTACAACGTAGCTGAGCGTATAACGCACAAACGTGCTTTTGAAATAATAGCGGAGCTTGTTTTTCACGTTTTCTTCGCCCTTTCATGGTTCCCGTTTCATATTATTATAGCATATTTTGTTTGGGCAGGCAACGGACGAAGACACTTCAGAAAAATTTTTTCTTCACTCTTCCTTAACGCGCAGAAATCGTTTATAATAGGTGTAACCATAAAACTGGGAGGAAAAGTATATGAGATTCCGCCAGATTCATCTCGATTTCCACACCTCAGAAAAGGTGCCGGGCATCGGTTCAAGATTTGACAAGAAAAAGTTTCAGAAAGCCTTGATCGAAGGACACGTTGATTCCATTACCGTGTTTTCAAAATGTCACCACGGCTGGGCGTATCATCCCTCGACCGCCAACCGTCCCCATCCGAATCTCGCCATCGATCTTCTGGGCGCCGAGCTTGAGGCCTGCCGGGAAATTAATGTGAACGCCCCGGTTTATATCAGCGCCGGCTTTGACGAGAAGGAAGTGAGAAATCACCCCGAGTGGCTCGTCGTAAGCCCGGACGGCACGGAAAGATCCACCTTCACAAAAGCGCATTATCACCTGATGTGCTACAACACGCCGTATCTGGATGTACTGATGGCGCAGGTCGAAGAAGTCATGCAAAAATACAACCCGTGCGGCGTATTTTTGGACATCTCCGATGAGCGCATGTGCGTCTGCGCCCATTGCGTTCAGTCGATGCTTGAAAAGGGCATGGATCCCGAAAACCCGGACGACATCAAAAAGCACGGACAACAGGTATACGCAAATTACGCCCGCCGTACCGAAGAAGCCGTGCGCAAGTATTCAAAAACCGCTTCCATTTTCCACAACGCCGGTCATATTCCTCACGGGCGGCGCGACCTTGCCGGATACGATACGCATCTGGAGCTTGAAAGCCTGCCCACGGGCGGCTGGGGCTACGATCATTTTCCGATGTCCGCCGCTTATACAAGAACGCTGAATCAGGAATTTTTGGGTATGACCGGAAAATTCCACACCACATGGGGCGAATTCGGCGGCTTTAAGCACCCGAACGCGCTGATCTATGAAACGGGTCTTTCCCTCGCCTGCGGCGCATGCATTTCGGTGGGCGATCAGATGCACCCAAGCGGAGAGATGAACGAAGCGACCTACCGTCTGATCGGAAAGGCCTATGATCTGGTCGAAAAAAAGCAGCCCTACTGCGAGGGCTTTAAAAACGTTTCGGATATTGCGGTTTTGAGCGTGGAAGCCCTGCACGCAACCGGCAGAAACGGCGCGGGCACAGATTCCAATGTCGGCGCAAACAGAATTCTTCTGGAAGGCAAATATCTTTTCGATTTTGTGGATGCCGAAGCAGATTTGTCCAAATATAAGCTTGCCATTCTGCCTGACCTGATCCGCATTACGCCCGCCCTTTACGAAAAGCTGTCCGCTTTCCTGAATGCAGGCGGAAAACTCCTTTTGACCGGCGAATCCGGTCTTTGGGAAAACACAGATGAATTCGCCTTTGACACCGGATGCCGTTTTGCAGGCGTGAACGAATATAAGCCCGACTATATGATCCCATGCTTTAAAACCGTAAACGGTGAAACGGCGTACGTCATGTATCAGACGGGCATGAAGATCGCGTCCGTCACAGGCGAAGTCTTTGCGCGTCGCCAGAATTCCTACTTCAACCGCGCATGGAACCACTTCTCCTCCCATCAGCATACACCCAACAATCCGGATTGTCCCGAAACGCCCGCCGCCGTTTTAAACGGAAACATCGCCTATATCAGCTGGAATGTGTTTGAAGATTACGCGACAAAGGGAGAACTTTCTACAAAAGAGCTGACGCTGTATGCCATCGATCGCCTTTTGAATAAGGACGCAAGCGTCCGGACAACGCTTCCCGACAGAGGCGTAATCACGCTGACGAAAAAGGGCGATACGCGCGTTGTGCATCTCCTTTTCGCCTACACCACGAACCGCGGAAAAGGCATCGAGGTCATCGAGGACGCAGTTCCGCTTTACAATACCGAAGTCACAGTAAAAACAGACAAAAAGCCCGCGCGCGTTTATCTTGCGCCTGAAGGCGAAGATATTCCCTTTGAATGGGACGGAGCATACGTAAAATTCAACGTCCCGAAATTTGTGCTTCATCAGATGATTGCGATCGAATAAAAACGCGGGACGGGAAACCCGCCCCTACAGTTGAAACGATGCGTTTCATTCAAACTGTAGGGAAGGCGTTTCGCCTCCCGCATCTATCTTTGCCCATGCAGCTTGTCTGCACCATCATTTTGAAAAGAGCGCGTGGCATCCGGGGATGGGTGTCCCTATGTTTATTTATCGCATGATCTGATTTTGAATGCACTCACACCGGCATCTGCGCCTCCACCCTGCCGATTAAATCCTTGACCTCTTTGACAAACGCGCTCATTTCTTTTTTCTGTTCCTCTTCGCTCAGGCACACAAAGTTTTTGACCGGCTGCATGAATTCTGAGACCGCATTTAAAAGTGCAGGCGAAGCGAATTTTTCGCCGTTTCTGACTGAATCGATCAGCATAGTCAGCGTTTCGCAGGCTCTGACGATTTCGCCGTCTCCCGCCCGATATGCGCTTTCGTTCATTCTGCGCGCAGCCTCTTCGGTCGTCACGCGCATCCTGTGGTTCACCTGCGGCTGAGTGCAGGTAACGCCTTCCTCGTTCAATTCGTCCACAAGTTTTTTTACGTATTCGGGGCGGCTTTTGAGAATCGCCCGGTATTTGTTCTGATAGCGAAGCGTTAAGCTGTGGTCTCCCCCGGACAGTTTCTGAAGGCACGCGCGCACGCTCATGCCCTCGCTTCTTCCGATCAGAACCTGCTTGATGAGCCACTCCACCTCGTCCTCGGTAAAGGGCACAAAACGCGCGCTTATGTTGTTGTCTCCGGTTTTTCGCCTGACCTGTGCATAATAATAGTTTCTGATGCTGTTGGGACGCCTGCCCGTTTTTTCCGCAATACTTTCAAACACTGCTTTGAGCGGAAGCCCCGCCTTGTGCGCTTCATCTGCAGTTTCCCAAAGCATATCATTTTCTTTATCGCTCCATCCGGCGCGGCGGCTGTTTCTCAACGCCTGCTCAGTCATCATAAATCCCTCCTGATTATCTTGATGATAAAGAGTATGCGCGAAGGTGTCATTCGATATACATATTTTCTCAAATTGTGAAAGATTAAAATTCGGATGCTTATTGCATAAAAGGTCAAAAGCGTGTAATATATAAATAGATTCGATTGTTCGAAAGGAGGAAAACATAAATGATCAATAAGCAGATGTCTATCGGCGAAGTACTCAGAATGGACCGCGGCTGCGCGCCCGTTTTCATGTCCTTCGGCAAGCATTGCCTCACCTGCCCCCATGCCACCGCCGATTCCATCGAAATGGCCTGCGCCGCTCACGGCGTAAGCGCGGACGAGCTGGTTGAGAAGCTCAACGCCTATTTCGCTGAGAAAAAATAAATCCATGCAAAAATGAAACCGCTGCCGGCAGTAAGCAGCGCTTTTTTATATAAATGCCAGAGGAAAATATGCATCCTACGATTACACAAATCAGAATCGGCCTTATGA
>JAZSFI010000361.1:0-4602 GCA_045532135.1 Clostridia bacterium
GTTTTTTCGCTCGCTTCTGCGATCGGACTGTTTTTGCCTTTTCACGAAAGTGTTTTCAGGATGCTTGTTAATGCGCATGTGTTTTTCTGCTGTGTAATGATCGGCTTTGAAACCTTTATAATTGCGAATTATTTGTCCGAAAAAAGCGCGATATACACGCTGACGGCGGGTTATGCGCTGGCGCTTTTTCTGATTGCGTTTGTGCAGAATGATTTGCTGCCGATCACTTTTCCGGTATTTCGATTTGCGGCCGTATTTGCGCTTGTCTGCCTGATCGTATTCTTTTTTATGATGCCTGCCGATAAAAAATCGTGTCCCGAATATATCAAAAAAGGCAGCGGCATCGTCGCGCCGGTAAAGCTCATGTTGGGAATGTATTTTATGGTGTTTGTGAGCGCTCTTATGGCGGTGTCCGGACCATCCATTTCCGGCACGGTCAGAAACGGTGTGATGATCACGTATCTTACGGACGCCGCGGCGAGCATCATGATGTATGTTTTATATAAAAGAAAGATAATGCATCCATTCAGGGTTATTTCCGTTTGTCTTGTCATTGGCGGCGCGGGAGTTCTTTTGATGCTTGGTACGGAATATGCGCCGTTTTTTTCAATGTCAGCCTGTGTAATGATCGGCTTAGGAATGGTTCCGTGCCAGATGATTCCTCTGTATAACCTTGTTGTCATGAAAAACTATCCGTCGCGCTATTTGGCGCCGATAACGATAGGGCTTGCACTGATTGCCGTACTTGTGCAAAGTGCGATGATCGAGGTGTTCCGCGATGAAACAGAACTGATTTATGTCAGCTATGCAATGATCATGGGAATCCTGGTGATGGTATATCTAAGGATCGAACCGTATTTCATACATGCGTTTGAGAAGAAGATCCCGGAAGAAAACAGTGAAAAAGCGATCGAGGCAAATAAACTCGAAAAAGAAATTGTGACGGATCAGCGCGATTCAAAGCCGGAAAGCGATCATTCACTTTTGTCCAGGCGCGAAACGGAAGTCATGGATTTGATTGCGGGCGGGTATACCAATCAGGAAATTGCAAACATTTTGTTTATATCGGTCTACACGGTAAACGATCATACGAAAAAAATCTATAAGAAGCTGGATGTTCACAGCCGGCTGGAAGCCGTTCAGAAAATCAACAGAATGAAAGCGGAAGAAGTCTTGGAAAACAATTAAGTCTCGACGGATGCCTCCCTTTGTGATACAATAGATCCTGTATCTATAAAAGGGAGGCATTTTTTATGGGTGAACAGAGGGAGAATAAGAAAAACACGCCTTTGTGCATGGCTCTGCTTGCCCATGTCGACGCGGGAAAAACCACGCTCTCGGAAGGCATCATGTATTTGTCCGGTGCGCTTAGAAAGCTCGGCCGTGTAGATCACAGGGATGCTTTTCTGGATACGGACGTGCAGGAGAGGGAAAGAGGAATCACCATTTTTTCCAAGCAGGCGATGCTAAAATGGAATGACAGGGAAATTACCCTTATGTACACGCCGGAGCACGTGGATTTTTCCGGTGAAATGGAAAGAGTGCTTCCTGTACTGGACGCGGCAATTCTGGTCATCAGTGGCGCGGACGGCGTTCAGGGGCATACGGTTACGCTCTGGAAGCTTCTGAAGAAATATCAGATACCGACATTTCTGTTTATCAATAAAATGGATCAGCCGGGCACGGAGAAGGAGAAGATTTTAAAAGATCTTCAGAAGTATCTGGGCGCAGAGGTTACGGATTTTGAAAACGACGGGTTCTTTGAGGAAGCCGCCGTACACGATGAATGCGCACTGGAAGAATATCTTGAAACGGGCGGAATTTCAGATAAAACGATTTCCGATATGATTGAAAGAAGACGCCTGTTTCCTGCATTTTTCGGTTCGGCTTTGAAGATTCAGGGCATTGAATCGCTTATGAATGCAGTTGTAAGGCATATGCCGGAAAAAGAATACCCGGAAGAATTTTCCGCGTATGTATATAAAATCGGCCGGGATGCGACAGGTGCGAGGATTACCTATACCAAGATCACCGGCGGGAGCCTGAAGGTCCGTACGCTTTTAAAGGGTGAAATCAAGGGGAAAGCGGAAGAAAACCTCTGGGAAGAAAAAATATCCCAGATACGTCTGTATTCGGGAAGCAAATTTACGGCAGTTGACGAAGTCAGGGCCGGTTCAGTTTGCGCGCTTATGGGGCTTAACCATACGCGGTGCATGGATATGCTGGGCGCAAAGTCGGAAGAAACGCAGCCGGAACTTGAGCCGGTTTTCAGCTACAGCGTAATTCTCCCGAAGGATGCGGATGTACATACGGCGCTTTCAAGATTCCGCATACTGGAAGAAGAGGATCCGCTTCTGCGCGTCAAATGGCGCGCGCAGGTCAATGAAATTCATGTACAGCTTATGGGCGAAGTGCAGCTGGAAGTGCTGAAGCGGACGGTAAAGGACCGATTCGGAATGGATATAGACTTTGGAGAAGGTGGCATTCTTTATAAGGAAACGATAGAAAACAAAGTGGAGGGCGTCGGCCATTACGAGCCGCTTAGGCATTATGCAGAGGTTCATCTTCTTTTGGAACCGGGAGAGAGGGGATCAGGCATACGCATTCAAAGCGCCGTTTCTGAAGATGAGCTGGACAGAAACTGGCAAAGGCTTATTATTACGCATCTTCTGGAAAAAAAATATGTGGGCGTTTTGACAGGTTCGCCCGTTACGGATCTCAGGGTTTCGATTATTGCTGGACGGGCCCACCTTAAACATACGGAGGGCGGCGATTTCAGACAAGCGACATACCGCGCGTTCCGGCAGGGGCTTATGCAGGCAAGAAGCGTTCTTCTTGAACCGTGGTACGATGTCAGGCTTGAAATACCTTCTGAATGTGTCGGAAGGGCGATGAGCGATCTGACTCAGATGGGCGGAAGCTATGCAACGCCTGAGCTGATCGGTGAGGAAGCTGTTGTAACGGGTCGGGTGCCTGTACAGGAAGCAAGGTATTATGCCAAGGAAGTGCAGGCATATACAAGGGGAAGAGGCAGGTTTACGTTTTCTGTAAGAGGCTATGAAAAATGCCGCGATCAGGATAAAATCATAATGGAAATCGGATATGATCCGGAAAGAGACGTTGAAAATACCGCCGATTCCGTGTTTTGTTCCCACGGCGCGGGCGTTGCCGTCAAGTGGAACGAAGCGGCGGCGCACATGCATATTCAGACAGGCATCCTCGTAGAAAAGAAGCGTGAGGAGGGAACGAACGCTTCAGGCAGAATGCGCGCAGGCGACATAAACGACGAAGAACTCAAAAGAATATTTGAAAGAACATACGGACAGGTGAAGGACAGAGCGTTTGAAACTTCAAAAAGCTGTCAAAAACCGGTTGAACGGGTTCATGTTGAAATCAAACCCAAAAGGCCCGAATATCTGCTTGTGGACGGCTACAATATTCTTCACGCTTGGGAGGATACAAGAGCGGAAGCACAGCGGGATCTTGACAGCGCAAGACGAATGATCATGGACATCCTCGCAAATTTTCAGGGATTTACCAATCAAAGGCTTATTTTGGTGTTTGACGCTTACAAAGTTGCAGGCGGTGTCGGAAGCGTTACAAAATACAACGGAATTGATGTTGTATACACAAAAGAAGCGGAAACGGCGGACAGCTTTATTGAAAAAACCGCATATGAAATCAGTAAATACAATTCCGTTCGCGTAGCTACAAGCGATGCGCTTGAACAGATGATTATCTTTGGGAGCGGCGCGCTTCGCGTATCGGCGCAGGAACTCAGAAAGGAAGTTGAAAGCGCAAACGTTGAAATCAGAAAGTTCATTGAAAAGGGAAATACAACGCTCAAAGACTACAAAATTCTAAGAGCTTATCGCGATGCGCAGAAGAAGACAGAGGAATGAATAAATATTTGTCAAAAATACAGATAAATTGAAGAAATATGAAACCCTTGGGCAGCAAAATTGAATTTGAAAATATTTCAAAAGTTTAAAAACTTTCAAATATCAATAAAAAAGCGCAAAAAATGGAGAAAAATGCAAATTTGGCTATTGCAATCTTTCAATTTGTGTGCTATAATCCATGCATTCATTCCGAAAGGGCATTTGCTGATTTCGGAAAGGGGAAATATCCCCGAAAATAAAAGGAGGAACTCACTATGAAGAAGCTTCTGAGCATGATCCTGGCTGTTGCCATGCTGCTCTCCGTTGCTTGCTTTGGCGTTGCTGAAGAAGGCAATTGGAAAATCGCTATCCTGACCGGTACCGTATCCCAGGGCGAAGAAGAATTCCGCGCCGCTGAGAAGGCTGTCCAGGTTTGGGGCGCCGATCACATCATCACCGATACTTATCCGGACAACTTCATGTCCGAGCAGGAAACCACCGTTTCCAAGCTGGTTGGCTTTGCCGCCGATCCCGACGTTAAGGCCATCGTAATGTGCCAGGCCGTTCCCGGCGCCACCCCCGCGATCGAGAAGATCCGCGAGATGGGCCGCGAAGACATCCTCTTCATCGCCGGCACTCCTCAGGAAGATCCCGCTGTTATCGCCGGCGCTGCTGACATCGTTATGTACGCCGACGAAATCGCTCAGGGCGACTCCATCAT
>JAZSFI010000473.1:0-3299 GCA_045532135.1 Clostridia bacterium
GCCGGTATCTCCGCCTTCCCCATGGCCTCCCGCGTTGTACATAAGATGGGCCTTAAGGAAGATCCCCAGAACTTCCTGCTCATGCACGCCGCAGGCGCAAACGTTGCCGGTCAGATCGCTTCCGCTATCGTCGGCGGCCTGATCATCGGTCTGGTCTTATAAGGAGGTAACAAAATGAACTTCACTGCATTTATCGACTCCCTTCCCATCATGGCAAAGGGCATGGTTACCATTCTTGGCCTGATGCTGATCGTTTGGGGCATGATCGAAGTCATCCGCAAGTTTGCAAAGTAATCAAAAAACTAAAATAACACTGAATAAAACCGCATTGGGTATTCCGTATTCTACGGTAGATACCCAATGCGGCTTTTTCTTACCCTAACATAAACTTTACCCCTTGCACTTTTTTTGAAAATATGATACGCTATTGGGGAAAGTGAGGCTGTTATTGTTTATGCGTATCCTGAAATCATCCGAAGATTATCTGGAGGCCATGCTGATTTTAAAACAGAAACATGGCTATATCCGTTCCATCGATATTGCCCAAATGCTTGAAGTGACCAAGCCCTCCGTCAGCTATGCCGTAAAGCGCCTGCGCGAAAACGGCTATATTCTCATGGAAAAAGACGGTCACATCACCTTGACCGAGTCCGGCTATGCCATTGCCGAAAGGATTTATGAGCGTCATACGCTCTTGATCAAATTCCTCGTCGCTCTCGGCGTAAGCGAAAAAACCGCGCGAGAGGATGCCTGCAAGCTCGAGCACGATTTAAGCGATGAAACCTTTGAAGCCATGAAGAACCACGCGCGCATATTCGGAAAGAAAATCGATTTATAGAGCAGCAAAAACAAACCACAGTCTGTTTTTTCAAAAGACCGCGCGGGCGATCATTGATCGCCCGCGTTTTTTTGATTTATCCGTCAATCGAAAAACTCATTTACAAACCGAAGTCTGTTTTTAATCGTATTTTTTAGCAAAAACAGACTACGGTCTTTTATATCGATTACATTCCAAAATACCTGACAATCTTCTCTGCCGTCTCCTCCGCAGACAATTCGGTGTTGTCGATTTTAATGTAATTTTTATAGGGAATCTCGCCATCCATCGAATTGAGCCGGTATTTCTGCATACTCCTCAAAAGTTCGCCTTCCGACCATTCGACATTGCGCTTGGTAGGCTTTTCGTTCAGGCGATGCTCGGTCTTGTTTCTTTTAAGTCTCTCCTCCACATCCGCCTGAAGCTCTACGACATAAATCTCAGCGCCGCCCTGTTCAAACTTTTTTATAAGCTCGTCCACATAATCCCAGTCAGACTGCGCATTAAAAGCCCACACAAAGGTAAAGATGAGGCCGGGAAGATCGCTTTTGATCACTTCTTCAAAAATCTGCTGTCTGAACGAATGGACAAGCCTTTTTCCCGCATCCGTTCCGTAGGAAAAGAATTTTGAAACAAGCTCGATGGTCATGTGGTTGTGAAAAAGCCTGAGTCCGGTGCGTTTGGCGACTTCCTCGCCCACCGTCATTTTTCCAACAGCCTGCGGACCCGTTATCAGCATAAATTTCATATTGTTTACAGGCTTCTTTGCATTTTCACGCAGCGACCCAGAATCTGAATCTCCGCCCACATGACAGTTTCACTCGTAAACTCTCTGTCGTAGGACTGCAGAAGAAGCTTCGACCCTTCCATTTTCTTAATTTTCCTTACAACGCGTCTGCCCTTCATGAAAATCAGCATGAACGCATCGTCCACGGGGTTTTTATCGGGCACCACCAGCAGTAAATCGCCCGCATGCACGCGGAAACCGGAAAGGGAATTGTCCGGAACGCGGAACATAAGAACCTTATCCGGCGCGCCGCCTTCGATTTTGCCGCCGACAATCGGGAAAAGCACATGATCAATCGCAAGTCCCTTTTCGTCGATCACAGGCACGCGCTTGACCACGCCGCCCAGCGCGTCCAGCCATGCGTCGTTGGCTTCCGTACGCTGTTCGATTTCTTTTTTCGTGGGTTTGGGCTTGTCTTCCTCTACGGGAATGATGTAGGGGGTGGGTCTCGGACGAAGCTTGACTTCAGGTTCCGCGGCAACGTCGAGTTCCGTGCTCACATTGTCCGTCGCGCCCAGCGCCTTTAAAATACGTCTGGCCTGATCGTCGGAGGGAATTCTGCGTCCGGATTCGATTTCCTTGATAAAATTTTCCGCATTGCCGGTTTTCTTGGCAAGCTGCTTTTCCGTCATGCCGCACTTAATACGCGCGCTTCGTATGGTATCGCCCATTCTGCTCATAAGGCAAAGCCTCCAAATTCATTTTATATGATATTATATTACCCGTAAGCCCATCATTTGTCAACACGCGCATTTTTTCACGCAAATTCGCTTGACAACGAGGATCATCTTTCCTATAATCATTTTAACGCTGTGAAGGATTGAGTAGCGCAAGCCCTGATCGCCAAAGAGAGCCGGACAAGGTGAAAGCCGGCGCGGTCATTCTGCGCGAATATGGATCCGGAGCTTCGTGCGTGAGCATCAATGTGAGCGCATGACGGCCGGCCCCGTTACAGGCACCGCCGATGATTTGTCGGCATGAGGCGCGCGTTTTTCGCGCGTAAAGCAGGGTGGTACCGCGCAAATGATATTTGCGCCCCTCGCAAAGACGCGAGGGGCGTTTTTGTTTGAGTATCTGATCCCATTTTCTCATAAAGGAGTGTTTTCCCATGGACAAGCCGAAATTCTATATCACAACCCCGATTTACTATCCGTCCGGCAACATGCACATCGGCCACACCTACACCACAGTAGCCGCCGATACCATGACCCGCTTTAAGAAAATGACCGGCTATGACGCGTATTTCCTGACCGGAACCGACGAGCACGGCCAGAAAATCGAGTTAAAGGCCAAGGAAGCCGGCGTAACCCCCAAGCAGTTTGTCGACAAGATCATTGCCGAAACCAAGGATCTTTGGAAGCTGATGAACATCGAATACGACGACTTCATCAGAACCACCGATGAGCGCCATGAGAAAGTTGTTCAGAAGATCTTCAAAAAATTCTACGAGCAGGGCGACATCTATAAGAGCGAATACGAGGGCATGTACTGCACGCCCTGCGAATCCTTCTGGACGCCCAGCCAGCTGAAGGACGGCTGCTGCCCCGACTGCGGCAGACCCTGCGAAAAGACCCGCGAGGAAAGCTACTTCTTCCGCATGAGCAAATATCAGGACTGGCTGATTGACTACATCGAAACGCATCCCGATTTCATCCAGCCGCAGTCCCGCGCCAACGAAATGCACAACAACTTCCT
>JAZSFI010000490.1:0-4574 GCA_045532135.1 Clostridia bacterium
GCTATTATACGGGCGTGGTTTTCCGCGGCTATATTCCCTCCGCCCACCGCGCGGTTTTATCCGGCGGACGCTATGACGGTTTATCCCAGAAATTTTTGCGGGGCGTGGGCGCGCTGGGCTTTGCGCTTTACCTGAACGACCTTGAAAGCGAGATGACGCCTGCGGCGCACGCGGACGCGATTGTCACCTATAAAGACGGCGCGGATGCGGGCGAAGTTATGAAAAAGGCGGCGGAGCTCAGAAAGAAGGGGCTTTCCGTGCGCGTTGAGAAGAATGTACAGGATGCCGGAAAGTATTCGATCGTTGTGGAGGTGTAAGAAAGATGCTGAATATTGCGCTTCCCAAGGGGAGACTGGGCGAGAGCGTTTTGGAAAAATTCGCGCGCGCGGGATATGTGTTTCCGAAACTGGAATCGGGCGACAGACGGCTTGTGATTCCTTCCGTCAGCGGAAACGCAAGCTTTTTCCTCGTAAAGCCCTCGGATGTGCCCGTGTATGTCGAATACGGCGTTGCGGATGTGGGCGTTGCCGGGCGCGATGTTTTGATGGAAAGCGGCGCGGACGTGTATGAGCTGATCGATCTTGAGATCGGAAAATGCCGGATTGCCGTTGCGGGCAGAAAGGATTTTTCGGACGATACGGACAGGCTTCTGCGCGTGGCGACCAAGTTTCCCAACGTCGCCAAACGCTATTTTGCCGAACGAAACCGCGATATCGAAGTCATTCCCCTTCACGGATCGATTGAAATTGCGCCGGTTCTGGGGCTGACGGACGTGATTGTGGATATCGTTGAAACCGGAAAAACCTTAAAAGAAAACGGCCTTGACGTCCTTTTTGACATTGCGCAGGTGAGCGCAAGGCTGATTGCCAATAAGCCTGCCAGCAAATTCAAATCAGATGAAGTCAATCAGCTGGTCAAGGCGCTTACGGAGGATATGAAAAATGCTTAAAATTGTTTATGGCGCGCCGAAAATGAACGCCGGACGGGACGTACAGGACACGAGCAGATATGAGGAAACCGTAAAGGACATCATTAAGGACGTTCGCTTAAACGGCGATGAAGCGCTTTTGAAATATGCAAGAAAATTCGACTGCGAAAATCTTGTATCCTTAAAAGTTACGCAGGCGGAAATCGACGAAGCGGTCATGCAGATGGACGACGGCTTCATGGAGATTTTGAAGGAAGCCAAGGAAAACATCGAAGCGTATCACACAAACCAGAAGCGAGAAGGCTTCAATATGCATCTATCAAACGGCGTTCGGATGGGGCAGGTCATTTTGCCGCTTGAAAGCGTCGGCGCGTATGTTCCGGGCGGCACGGCGGCGTATCCGTCGAGCGTGTTTATGAACCTGATTCCCGCCAAAATCGCAGGCGTCAGGCGCATTGTTCTAACAACGCCCGCAGGCAGGGACGGAAAGATTCCCGCGCCTCTTCTGGCAGCGGCGTCCCTTTGCGGTGTGAACGAAATCTACAAAACCGGCGGCGCGCAGGCGATTGCCGCGCTGGCTTTCGGCACGGATACGATTCCGCGCGTGGATAAGGTTGTAGGTCCGGGCAACATTTATGTGACGCTTGCCAAAAAGCAGCTGTTCGGCACAATCGGCGTGGACATGACTGCAGGTCCCAGCGAAATTCTGATTTTGGCGGACGAAAAATCGAATCCCGCGTTTGTCGCGGCGGATCTTTTGTCGCAGGCCGAACACGACCGTCTTGCAAGCGCGATTCTGGTTACAAACTCCGAAGAGCTTGCAAAAAAGGTCAATATCGAGCTTGAAAAGCAGCTTGAAACCCTTCCCCGAAGCGAAATCGCCAAAGCCAGCCTTCTGAATAACGGCTGCGCCTACATTGTGAAGGACATGGACGAGGCGGTGGAGGCGGCGAATCTGTGCGCCCCCGAGCACCTTGAAATCTGTGTGGACGATCCGTTTGAATATCTTGGAAAAATCCGCGCGGCGGGCAGCATTTTCCTGGGCCGCTACACGCCTGAACCCCTTGCCGACTATATGGCAGGTCCCAACCATGTTCTGCCCACCGGCGGCAGCGCACGCTTCTTTTCGCCCCTGTCCGTGGATGATTTTGTGAAAAAATCTTCCTATCTGTATTACACGGAGGAAGCGACAAAGGCGATTTCAGAAAAGGTTGCAGCCTTTGCACGGAGCGAGGGCCTTGAAGCGCACGCCAGAAGCGCGCTCATCCGCGCCGGGGAGGAAAAGTAAATGAGCCGTTTTCTGAACGCTTCCCTTGAAAAACTGGTTCCCTATACGCCCGGCGAGCAGCCGCAGGGCGGGGGATATGTAAAGCTTAACACCAATGAATCGCCGTTTCCGCCGTCGGAGGGCGTGCTTTGCGCGCTTTCGCGCGCGGAGGCGGAAAAGCTGAATTTGTACTCCGACCCGACGCTTGATCCCATTGTGTCGGCGCTTTCCAAGCGGTTCGGCGTTCAAAAAAAGAATGTCTATGCCGGAAACGGAAGCGATGAGGTTTTGGCCATTGCCATGTACGCCTTTGGCGAAAGGGGATTCAGGTTTCCCGACATCACTTACGGCTTTTACAGCGTGATCGCGGATTTTTTCAGAATCGATTGTCTGCGGCCCAAGCTCAAAGACGATTTTACGATCGATATTTCGGATTACACGGGCAACGACCGCGCGATCATCATCGCCAATCCCAATGCGCCGACCGGCATTTTTCTGCCGCTGACCGAGATTGAAAAAATCCTTGTATCCAACCCGGATCAGATGGTCATTGTGGACGAGGCATATGTGGAGTTCGGCGGCGAGAGCGCGAGCAAGCTTCTTTCAAAATACGAAAACCTTCTCGTCATCGGCACGTTCTCAAAGGCGTGGAATCTTGCGGGCGCAAGGCTCGGCTACGCCGTTGGCAATGAAGATGTGATTTCGGACCTCAATCGCCTGCGCTCAAGCTTCCATCCGTATAATATCAACCGTCTTTCGCTCCTTGCAGGACAAAAGGCGGTGGAGGAAGAACAGTATTATATCGACTGCAGAAGGAAGATTATTGCTGAGCGGGAGCGCGTTCAGGGTCAGCTTGAAAAGATGGGATTTACCTGCACGCCTTCCAAGGCAAATTTTATCTTCGCCCGTCCGCCTAAGGGCGATGCGGAAAGAATTTATAAGGCGTTGTACGACAAAAAAGTGCTTGTCCGCTATTTTGCGAGCGGACGCACAAAGGAATATCTTCGAATCAGCGTAGGAAGCGATATTCAAATGGACAAATTCCTGGACGCCGTTAAAAGCGTCCTGTAAGGAGATGTGAAAACCGTGCGTGAGGCAAGCGTCAGGCGCAAAACGACGGAAACCGATATTGAACTTTATATTAACCTCGACGGATGCGGAAAAAGCGAAATCGATACCGGCTGCGGCTTTTTAAACCACATGCTGACGTTGTTTTCCGCGCATTCGAGATTTGACCTGGCCGTGAAATGCACGGGCGATATGGATGTGGACGCGCACCATACGACGGAGGATATCGCAATCGCGCTCGGCCAGGCAATGAAGGAAGCGGCGGGCGACGGACGCGGCATTCAGCGGTACGGAAACATTATGCTTCCGATGGACGATGCGCTCATTCTCTGTGCGACCGATTTCGGCGCAAGAGCCTATCTCAATTATGAAATCGACGGTCTCAAGGACAGGGTGGGCGATTTTGATACGGAACTGGGCGAGGAATTTTTCAGAGCCTTCTGTATGAACGCAAAAATTACCATGCATTTAAAGCGCCTTGCGGGCTACAACACCCACCACATTTTGGAGGGTGCGTTCAAGGCCGCGGCGAGATCGCTGAAAATGTCCCTCAAAATCGACGAGGAAGCCAAAAACGAAATGCCCAGCACCAAGGGGATTTTATCATGATAGCGATTGTGGATTACGGCGCAGGCAATCTGCATTCGATTTCGGGCGCGGTGAAAACGCTGACGGAAAATGTGGTCATCACGAGCGATAAGGACGTGCTTTTAAAAGCGGACGGCATTATTCTGCCGGGCGTCGGCGCGTTCGGGGATGCGGCGGACAGGCTCAGGGAAACCGGGCTTGGTCAAGTCGTTGTTTCGCGCGCGAGGGCGGGCGTGCCGCTTCTGGGCGTGTGTCTGGGCATGCAGCTTTTGTTTGAAAAGAGTTTTGAATACGGCGAGCACGAAGGCCTGGGTTTATTAAAAGGCGAAATCGTTCCGATGGCGGAGGATTTGACCGAAAAAGTCAAGGTTCCGCATATGGGCTGGAACGCGCTTGACATTCAAAAGGAATGCGCGCTGACCAAATACATACAAAACGGCGATTATGTCTATTACGTTCACTCGTTCTACGCAAAGGGCATCTCTTCCCTGAACGCGCAGAGCGAATACGCCAACCTGATGATTCCCGGCATGGTTTCCGAGGGCAACGTTTTCGGCTGCCAGTTCCATCCGGAAAAGAGCGGAGACGTTGGACGCAGCATTTTAAAGGCGTTTTTGGAGGTGACGGAAAATGCTTAAACTTTTTCCCGCGGTAGACGTTCTGGGCGGCAAGGCCGTTCGGCTCTATCAGGGCGACTATGCCAGGGAAACCGTCTATGCCAAC
>JAZSFI010000244.1:0-2573 GCA_045532135.1 Clostridia bacterium
AGGGATTCCATGGCATAGTTTGCAATGCGGGTGACGGGAAGACCGTCGATTGATGAAGGAATCACAACTTCCGTCTGAGAACCCTGATAGCCGTTGATCTGCACTTCCTGTCCGTTGGAAGCGTACACAAAATCGCTTGCGGGCGAAGCTTCCTTTTGAGGCTCGCGCCGCTTGATTTCCTTTTGAACCGCCAAAAGCAGCTGATTCAGTTCGTCGTCGTTTAAAGAGGAAAGCTCCTTATCGGAGGATTTTTCTTCCTGCGCATCGTCCCTGAAAGCGCCGGTTTCCTTTTCTGCGAGCGCCCCTGCGCTTTCAGGCGCATTGGATGCATATTCGCTTTGAACCGCTTTTTCTTTGACCGGCTGCGCTTTTTCGGGTTTTCCGAGCGCGCTGACTTCCGTTTCGGGGTCCGTCAAAAGGCGCGCGCCCTTTCGGTTTTCCGCTTCCAGCGCCTCCAAATTGCTCAGCAGCCCATCCACCATAACCGAATAACCTTCGATCGTCATGTTCTGATCGGAAACGACCTTGTTAAGCGCCTCGATTTCTTCTGTCATGCTTTCGGCGTTTTCTGCCTGCTTGGCCAGCTGCGCATTCTCTGCCGTCAGCGACTCGATATTGCTGTAGCAGCTTTCAAGCTCTTTTTCACGCTCCTGAACGATGGCTTTATAGGTTTCAAGCGTTTCTCTAAGCGCCTGCACTTCCGCCGCGGCATCTTCCTTCGTTTCATTCAAAAGCGCAGCCGTTGCCTTTGCCTCAATCGGATGTCCGTTTGCATCTGTTCCGAGGATGGTAAAGGTCATATGCGTATTCTCAAGCTCAGTCATGCCAAAGCCCCACTCGAGGGGATCATTGCCTTTGATCAGGCGATCGTTGCCCATATGCGGGCGCATCTCCTCATAGGTAAGAACCGCACGCGTGGTTTCCTTTTCGCCGTTATAGTACACAACAGTCGCAAATTGAGGCGTAAACGGAACATCGCTCTCATTTCGGATGGAAAAAGTCACATCCCATCCAATCCATTCGCTGTCTTTTTCGAAATTTTTCGTAAGGTATGCCGTTTCAGGCAAAGCCGTTACAACAATATCCGCCATCGGCTTTCCGTCATCGGGATGCACCAAAGCCGCGTCCGCCATGTTCCGGGCATTTTCGCTTTCCTGTTTCAGAGCTTCAATGTCCGCTTTGTACTGTGCAATCATGGCCGAATACGATTCAATCTTCATTTCCTGATCGGAAATGACCTTGTTCAGCGCCTCGATCGTTTCCTGCGTATTTTCGGCGTTTTTGATCTGTTGGACCAGCGCCGTATTGTCCGCCATCAGCGCCGTGTTATCCGCCGTCAGCTGCTGAATATTGCTGTAGCAGGTTTCAAGCTCCGCTTTCAGCGCCTCATAGGCTTCATCCGACTGCGTTTTTGAAGAAGTCTGCGTCTGCAAAAGAGCGATCTGATCCAGAAGATCTTCGTTTTCCTTTTCCAAAATCGCAATCATCTGGGCATAGAGCTCAAGCTTTCCGCCGTCTGCGTTTTCATGCGCCTGCGTTTCATTTTCACTTGTATTTGAAATCACAGCATTTTCAGGCGAAGTATCAGCGGGCGCAGCCTTATAGTTTTCAAAAGAAACATACAGGCTGGCCGCATAATTTTTCCGCGTTCCGTTCTGCTCATAGGCATACAAAAACACCTTGTCGATCAGGCGGAACGTGCCGTTTTCATCGCGCACGGATGTGATATCCAGCGTATAGTTTCGAATATTCATCTGCATGTCCGTAAGAATATACTTGCCGGTCGTTCTGTCTCCGCTGAACACATACAGATCCATGTTCTGAGAAGGGCGGATCAAAACCCTGCCCAAATACAGATTCTGCCCCGGCAAAACGCCCTGCCGTCTGAATTCCGGTACCTCGCATTCAAACACCGTGCCGGTATTGCCGCCGTTCATCGTAAAATCGCCTTCAAACTCAAATGCGCCCTGCTCAAACACCCACTTAGAGCCGTTATAGACGGTGGTATTCTTCAGATCAAGCATGTGCTTGTTGAACGCTTCGCTTCCATAGCTATATTTTAAGGTCGCCTCCTCGGCAAAAGAAACCGACTGCAGCGCAAACAATACAACCAGCATCCACGAAAGTATTCTTGCTTTTTTAAAGTGCTTTTTCATGTAAAACGTCTCCTTCACAAGGCAGCGTATGATAAGGGTAATTATACCATTTACGAAAACGAAAGTCAAAGCCTACAGATTCAGGCATTCCATAAATACGGGGATCTGTTTTTCCCATGAGCTTTCCGAATGCGTGCCGCCGGGCACAATTCTGAACGCCACATTGACCGCCTTGTCCATCAAAAGCGCAACCGTTTGACAAAGCGCGTCTTTACTTTCCGGATGATTTTTCATTTCCCTGCTGCCGTAATCCATATAGACGACGGTATCCTTTGAAACGTGCGCATCCGCTAAAATTTTCAATATGCTGTCGGGCGCAATCCATATGCTCGGCGAAAGGCAGGCCGCCTTTTGAAATACGCCGTTATAAACGCACGCGGCATAAAGCGCCATAAGACCGCCCATGGACGAACCGGC
>JAZSFI010000453.1:0-2938 GCA_045532135.1 Clostridia bacterium
GTTCATACTCTATGCCGGAAGCGGATCAAGGCCGGATCATTTTTATGCGAATCTGCAGCTTTTGAACCGCTATTCTGAAATGGGATACAAAATCAGAATGGTTTGCCCCAAGTTTAATGTGTATGCGCTTTGCGAAGGAAAAATTGAGCTTTGTAAAGATCCCAAAACAGTGTTTTCCGTATTTTCCCTGTCCGATTCATGCACGGGCGTATCCATCACAAACGCAAAATATGAGATTGAAAATGCCGATCTTTCAAACCGGTTTCCTCTCGGCGTGAGCAATGAGTTTATCGGAAAAACGTGTACAATCTCCGTCAAAAAAGGCGTTCTTCTGATTTTTGAATATTTGTCTCCGGAGAGCAATTAAGTTTCTTTAGAACAAACTTCCATTGAATTTCTCTCACCGTTTATGCAATAATATAAGAAAACGGGGAGATATAAAAATGTACAAAAGAAAAGTAAAATTCGGGATGATTTTCCTTCTTTCGGCGCTCGCATGGATAAAAAGGCGGGCGCTTTTTTTATTCGTGATGGAATTTCTTTCCGCCGGCGGAACTTGGGGTATTGCTTTTGCTGTGTATCTTATATGGCTTTTAAGAGGCGGCGGGAAAGCGATTGTGATGGCGGCGGCTTATATACTGTTTATTGCAGTTCTTTGGTTTTCGTGCATTTCCTATAAGCCGCATATGACTGAAATGGAATACGATCAAAGGGAGCTTGTTATACTTTGCGAAAAGCTGATTCAATCGGCGGATGAAAACTACACAACGGATTTTGATATCCGGGAAATTACGCTGGCGGCAGGAAGGATCATGAAATGCGAAAATGCAAAAATCCGTTTCTTTTTCCATCCGAAGCTGTTGGACGAATTGAACCTGTCCGGCATATTTGTGCCATTTAACGGACGCGCCTATATCAACCCAAATGAGAAAAGCTTTCTCCTTCCCTATGTCGCCTGCCACGAGCTTTCGCACAGAAAAGGCATTCTTAACGAGGGACAGGCGAACATTGAAGCGTTTCTTCGGTGCATGGAATCGGATGAAAAGGCGTTTCGGTATTCCGCTGACGTATATGCGCTTAAATATGCTTTATACGAACTTGAAAACAAAAACGAGGCGGAATATGCCCGCCTCGAAAGGAAAATACCGACAAATATCCGAAATGATTTGGAAAAAATGGTTGTCTTCGATTCCAAAAGTCATTGCCCTTTTAGCAATTATGCAGATCTGACGGCAGGCCTTATATATTATCAGTCCATAACATCCCACGGCGTTATATAAGAAATCAGCCTTGTTGAAGGTGTTCCGTCGGCCGTTACAAAAATGCCCGCAACGCGCTTTTCTCCCGCTTTTCTTTGAGAAAACATGCTTCTTATACGAATTACGGTGTCGTCTCTGGATACAAACAAAAACCTTTCCGTCGTATGATTGCCAATGGAAACATAGGAAAAGATTTCGCCGATCGTGGTTTGATCGGTAATTTCTCCAAGCTTCCCTTCTTTCCCCAAAGAAAAGAACGTTGTTACGCTGAATACGCCGATCACCTTTCCTTTTTCAAGTACGGGCACATGAGAATAGCCTTTTTCAGACATCTTCTTTGAAAGCCACACCACGCGGTCGTTTACGCCGGCTTTTAAAAGCCTTTGAATGTTTGTTCCTCTTGCGCTTGCAAGAATCGGCTTTTTAAGGTAAGTGATGACGTCTTTTAAGCACTTGATCAGAGGCTCCGACGGCGTAACCGGCGAAACCCCGTCCACATCCGCCGAATGCGACAAAAGGTTTCTGACCTGACGGCAAAGATCCAGCTTCTGGCGGTAAGGCATGCTTTCCTTTTCGCAGAGGAACTGATAAACGCAGCTTGAAACTTCCCTTCCCGCCTCGCGGTATTTTGCTTCCAGAAGATCTTCAAGTGTTTTATAAAGCTGGATAAATTCCTCAGACTTGTTCATCTGCCTGAGCCTCCCCTTTTTGCGCGCGCACAGCGCTTAAAAGCGCCTGAATTTCTTTTGCGGCGTCATTTTTTTCGGGCTTGTCGTGACAAACATTTGCGGCGCCTGATACGTCTTCTTCCGTGATTTCCATCAGGCTTTCTTTGGTAATGTCATTTTCTTTTGCCAGACGGTTTGCCTGATGAATCAGAACCTGCTCGAAAAGATTTCGGACGCCGCGCGCGTTTCCGAAGGATATGGGATCATAGTTTTCCTTTTCGATAAAAGCCTTTACTTCATCTCTTGCATTTTCATTTAAAGTATATCCGCCGCCTGTTACGCGCATGTCAAAAATCGCAAGCATTTCTTCAATCGTATAATCATCAAAATGAAGATAGCGGTTAAAGCGCGATTCGAGACCGGGATTTGAGCGGATGAATTCATCCATGAGTCCGTCGTACCCCGCAACGATCACAACAAGGTCGTCGCGGTTGTCTTCCATCATTTTAAGAAGCGTGTCCACCGCTTCCTGACCGAAATCATTGCCTTCTTTTTTGTAAGTAAGCGCGTATGCTTCATCGATAAACAGTACGCCGCCCAACGCTTTTTCAATCGCTGCCTGCGTTTTCGCTGCGGTCTGACCGACATAGCCTGCGACAAGTCCGGAGCGGTCTACCTCCACAAGCTGTCCTTTTGAAAGAATGCCGAGACTTTTGTAAACACGCGCCATGAGACGCGCAATCATGGTTTTGCCTGTGCCGGGATTTCCGGAAAACACCATATGAAGCGACATATCCACGGTCGGAAGGCCGTGTTCTTCTCTTAGTTTATGGATTTTGACCATGTTTATGAGGCTTTCAACTTCCTGCTTGATGCTTTCAAGCCCGATATAGGAATGAAGCTCTTTTAAAAGATCTTCGATCTTTTCTGCCGGAGCTTCTTCTTTTGCATCAGCCGCTTTTTCTTTTTCCGGCTGAGCGTTGTTGAGGCCTTGCTTTTCTTCGAGCTCTT
>JAZSFI010000459.1:0-2756 GCA_045532135.1 Clostridia bacterium
TCGATAATCCCCTTGTTGCATTTTCCGCCCATGCGGTGCGTGCCTTCATACTGCATGCCGATTTTCTGCATGACGCGGCCGGATTTCGGGTTGTCTTTGGCGTGGCAGGCGGCGATTCTCTGAAAGCCGCATTCTTCAAAAAGGTATTTGACCACGGCTTTTCCGGCTTCGGGAACGTAGCCGTTTCCCCAGAAGCGGCTTCCGATGCAGTAGCCTATGTTTGCGGCCATGATGTTTTCAAAAACGTCTACGGCGGCAAGACTTCCGATAAGCGTTCCCGTTTCTTTAAGCTCGATGCCCCAGTGGTAGTAGTCCGATTTTTCGTATTGGGGAACCCAGCTTTCCAGAACCATTTTGGAGACAGCTTCGGAAGAATGCGTAGGCCATGTGAGAAACTCGGTTACTTTGTCCTCGCATGCCCAGTTTTTGTACATCTGCTCGTAATCTTCAACGCGAAAGCGCCTTAAAATCACACGCTCGGTTTCGAGGGTGACGGTTCCTTTATGATTCATGATCGCTTACCTTTCGAAAATCTCGCTTGCAAGGGCGTTCCTTGCAGCTAAAATATATTTTGCGGTGTCGAGCGGGTTTACGCTTGTGCGCTCGCAGGTGTGAATTTCGCCGTTTGTAACTTCACGGTAGCATTTAAGGCGGGAAAGGAGCGAGCCTGTGCCGCTTGTGATTCTTTGAAATCTCACAGGGAAATCGGCGCATTCCGCTGCGGGAGCTTCGCAAAGGAGGGTGATTTTGCCGCCCTCGGCGGTGGTTTCGAGCACGCCGCCGCGCATGGCGTTCATTTCGCCGATGATCTTGCCCGCGCCGTTTTCATCCACCGTGATCTCCATTTCAAGGATGGGTTCGAGCAGTACGCTCCCGCCCCTTTGAAGACCGTCCATGAACGCCATGGGCGTGGCGACGATGAAGTCGAGCGGATGGGTGTGAATTTCGTGGTCGCCGCCTTCGATCAGACGGATGTGCACGTCGTCCACCTGCCAGCCGAGCATGCCCTGCCGGATTGCGATGGGGATGGCGTTTTCCACCTGATGCTGATAGCGGTATTTGATGTCACGCGGGCTTACAACGCTTTCAAACGTCACGCCGCTTCCGCGCGGCTTGGGAATGATTTCAAATTTGATGATTGCCCAGCAGGGCTTCGGCATTGTGTAGGCACAAAAACCGACTGCGGTCTGTTTGATGGTTTCTCTGTAAATGACTTCGGGCGCGGAGAATGAGGCTTTCACGCCAAAGCGGGAAAGAAGCTCTTCTTCCAGAATTTCCAGCTGGATGGCCCCCATCAGGCGCACGTGGATGCTTTTTTGAACGACAGAAACGTCCAAAAGCGGATCTTCGCTGCTCAGGGTTTCGAGCGCCTTTTTGAGATTCTGGAAATCGTCCGGGTTTTCGGGGGAGACCTTGGTCATGAAAAGCGGGGCTTTGAGACTGGTTTTCCGGATTCGTTCGGGCAGATGATCGCGGCTTCCGATGATTTGTCCTGTTTTTACGTTCTGAAGGCCATAGACAACTGCGATGTCGCCCGCGTGCATTTCGCCCACGTCCTCGCCTTTGCCGTTTGCGCCGATTGAACGGATTTGTGTGATTTTGCTTTCCAAAATGCGCCCTTCGGCGGTATAATCGCTTTCTGAAGCGGCGTGAACCGAGACGGTGTCACGGTTTTTGACGGATCCCGAGAAAAGGCGCACGTAGGCTGCGCGGCCGAGCGTCGGATCGGTTTCGACGGAGAACACCATGCCCGAGACGGGTGCGCCTGCATCGTTTTCGGGGGCAGGAAGCGCGTTTGTTACCATGGTGAGAAGCGTTTCGATCCCGTTTCCGGTCAGTGCGCTGCCGGAAAGAACAGGGTAAATGCGTCCTTTGCGAATAAGCGTATACGCGGCTTCCCACAGGCGATCCTGCGGCCATATTTCGCCTTCCATAAAGCTTGAAAGCGCGTCCTCGTTTTCTTCGGCGACGGCGGCCATGGTCTCTTCCTCGCTCGACGCGTCAAAAGCGCGGCGGGTGAGCTTTTTTTGTATAGCGGAAAGCGCTTTTCCAAAGTCCGCGATAGTTCTGTCCATCTTGTTTACGAACAGGATGAGCGGGATATTGTTTTTCGACAGGGTCCGAAACAGCGCTTCTGTCTGCGGCTGAACGCCATCCGGGCCGGAGACGAGCAAAACCGCTCCGTCGATGGCCCACATGCTGCGTTCAATTTCGCTGGAGAAATCGGCGTGGCCGGGCGTGTCAATCAGTCGGATGTTTGTGCCCAGCCAAAAAAGCGGGGCACAGGCGCTTTTTACGCTGATGCCGCGCTTTTTTTCAATGGCGAGCCGGTCGGTGTGCGCCGTGCCCGCGTCAACCGCGCCTGCCGAGCGGATCTGACCGCAGGTTAGAAGCAGGCGTTCGGAAAGGGTGGTTTTTCCGGCATCGACGTGCGCGAAGATGCCGATATTTCTTACATTATCTGTCATCGGTATTCAAAATGGTGAGCCTTAAAAGGTTCAGGGCGTGTTTGACGGAAGAAATGCGGATGTTTTCCCGGCTTCCGCGGAAGAGGAATTTGTGCGCATAGCCGCCTTCTTTATCTGCAAGGCCGATGTAGACAAGGCCGACGGGTTTTTCCGCTGTTCCGCCGTCGGGGCCTGCGATTCCGGTGATGGAAAGCGCATAGTCCGCGCCGCTTTTTTCCCTTGCGCCGATGGCCATGGCGCGGGCGCATTCGGGACTGACTGCGCCGAAGGATCTGAGAATTCCGGGAT
>JAZSFI010000452.1:0-7810 GCA_045532135.1 Clostridia bacterium
CGCAGCATCCTTTGTCAGAATCACAAACTCGTGACTTCCTGCGTCCGCTGCCGGGCGATGAAGGCCGGCGAGAAACAAGAAGTTTTCCTGCGTCGAAAGCGCATACTTCGTTTTGGTTTCTCCGTCTTTTTCCCACTCAAAATATCCGCTTGCCGGAATCAGAGCGCGGCGAAACCCGATAAGTTCGCGAAACATTTGCTTTTCGGGCGCAGTTTCACTTCTTGCGTTTATTATGAGCTTTCCGTCTTTTGCGGATGAAAAGCCCCATTTCATAACAAACGGACGCGAAACGAGCTTTTTGTTCATACACATAACAAGCGCATTATCGCCCGGAAACACTTCGCCCGTTTTGAAATTCGCCTTTTCTCCATTTTCCCTTCGGTTGAGCTCGTCTATCATTTGCCTGAGCTGTTCATCCGAATCTTCCGAGGCGATATAATATCTTCCGCACATTTGAAACTCCTCCGCCTCTACTTTAACAAACGCACGCGTATTCTGTCAAGCGTGTATGAAAATATCGGTTTTTCACCTTATTTTTGCCCAATCTCCCTTTGAATATCCGAAAGCATTTCATCGGCGAACCTATGCGCCGTATCGGATGAAACCGACATATCCGCATCCGTTTCATAGGCGTTCAGTGCGTCAAGAATGATCTCTTCAAATGATTTATCCACATTTTCAAGCGCCCACATGCCGCCCTCCTTTTTGGAAAGCGCTTTGCCCGTCTTTACATACGCAAGCACGCGGCAAAGGGAAAACGTGACATACATGGGATGTTCCAAAATATCCTCGCGCGCATTTTCAATATCATACATAAGCGCGTCCAGATAATCTTCATGGGAAACCTTTGAAAATACCGATTCTTTGTCTTCTCCAAACAGCGTAATTCCATAAAGATTCACGATTCTGACATGCGCAGCCAGATCCCTGTCTGTTCCGATCATGCGTTTGAGCGTTGCCTCCGGATCTTCATTATAGGATTTTCGATGTGCATTTGAATAATGCATCTCAAACGGCGCCGGATGGCAAAACGGGTTCATCGCTTTATCCAAAACAACGCTCATTTCAATGCCCTTTTCGGGCGCTCTTTCATTCAGGCGCAGTATCTTTTCAAGATACATGCGCTTTTGATCCATCGAAAGCGGTTTATTGACGACCACCAAAAGATCGACATCGCTTTTCTTTTCGTGAAAGCAGCCCATCGCCAAAGAGCCATGCAGATAAATGCCCCGAAGCTGTTTCCCGAAAACCGCCTTTGTTTCGCGCACAAAATCGCGCAGCAGCTCCTGTATCTTAATGCTGCACACCATACTTTTCAACAAACCTCTCCGTTCCCTCAATGATCTCACGCTCTGACAGACGACCCGACAATTCCAGTACGCGGATGGGACAGGCTTCGATGTACTTCTTAAACGGCATCAGAACGTCGCCTTCAAGCGTGCACGGCGCATAATGATCAAGGCCGTCCGCCGCATCGTGAATGTGCATTCCTACGATGTTTCTTTCGCTAAGCCCGGAAAGCGGCAAATGCTGAAGTCCAAGTTCTTCCATCATAATGCCATGCCCCGTATCAAGCCATAACCCGACCGGTCCGCCTTCAAACGCTTCCATAATCACATCAAATTCCGGATAAATGGGCGCCTGATGACACATGGCGCGGTTTTCCATGCCAAGCTTAACGGAAAAACCGTTTTTAACCACATAATCGGCAATTTCGTCGATGCTTTTAAGCGTTCTTTGAAGAAAAGGCGCTGCCCTTCTTTGATTCAGCATCTCTTTTTGAAGCGCTCTGAATTCGTCCGAATCTCTCCTGTTCGCCTTCACGAGATTTTTAAGCGGTATATCAAAATCATTCGGCGAAAGCGGAACCTCCGTCGGATGGAATACCACTGCGCCCGCGCCGAGCCGAACCGCCCAATCGACGCTTCGGCATGCATATTCGACAGCCTTTTTCCGAAGGCGCTCATCTTCATAGCCAAGAAGCACGCTGTCCGTTCCAAAACGCTCATCATCCACCTTGGGAAACACATTGTGAACGCTTGAAATGGTGATATCTCCGTTTTGAACATATCTTTCGATGTCAAAAATCCACTCTTTTTTCACCTGATAATTCAGCTCCACCTTGGAAAAGCCAAGCGCCTTCAGCTGATCCATAAGTTCATTTCCGCTTGTTGCTTTTCTGTAGTTCCACATGGTGGAAATTGCAAGATCGTTTTTGGAAAAGGACATATTCTTTCCTCCGACTGATAAAGGCGCGGAACTTCACCGCGCCTTCTTTTTTACATTTTGCTGTAGTCAAATCCGCGAAGCGAGAGTTCCCCGGCTCTGTGGCAGGCGACCATGCGGCCGTCTACCTGGGTAAGCTCCGGGGCGACCTCTGTGCATTTTTTCGTGCAATAGCGGCAGCGCGTATGGAAATAGCAGCCGCTGGGCGGATTGGCCGGATTCGGAATTTCGCCTTCCAGCGGAATGCGCTCCATTTTCACATCCGGGTCTGCCACGGGAACGGCGGACAAAAGCGCCTCGGTATAGGGATGCTTCGGGCTTGAAAACAGCTTTTCGGTTTCGCCGAATTCCACCATTCGACCAAGATACATAACGCCAACCTTGTCCGAAATATGCTCAACGACAGACAAATCGTGCGAGATAAAAATATACGTCAGGTTCATCTCGCGCTGAAGATCCTTTAAAAGGTTGATAATCTGCGCCTGAATGGAAACGTCCAATGCCGAAACCGCCTCATCGCACACAATCACCTGCGGCTTTAAAATAAGCGCGCGGGCAATACCAATTCTCTGCCTCTGACCGCCGGAAAACGCATGGGGATAGCGCATGAGATAGGTAGTGTTGAGACCGACCTTTTCCGCAATGTCCTTAACCAAGGCTTCCCGTTCCTTCTTGGGCATCTTGGGATAGTTTGCGCGGATGGGTTCGGCTACAATGTCAAGCACCGTCATTCTGGGGTCGAGCGATGAATACGGATCCTGGAAAATCATCTGGATTTCCTTGCGGACAGGCTTCATCTGCTTTTTGTCAAGGGTCAGGAAATTGACTTCCCTGCCTTCAAGCGTCTTATATAAAACTTCGCCCTCGCTCGCTTCAATTGCGCGCACGATGCACGTGCCAAGCGTGGTCTTTCCGCAGCCGGATTCGCCGACAATACCGATCGTCTCGCCCTTTTTCACATCGAAGCTCACGTTAGTAACCGCACGGACATGGATGCCCTTGGAAGAAAAGACTTTTGATACATTTTTGACTTTCAAAATGACTTCGCTGTGATCAGTCATTGTCTTTCCCCTCCCTTTTGCACAAATGGCAGGCTACCGAGTGGCTTCCGCCTACGCACATATTTTCAGGGTCGATTTTGTCGCAAACACCTTCTATGCGCTCCCGACACCGATCGTAAAATCCGCATCCGGGCTTTAAATTCAAAGCCAGCGGCACCGTGCCATCAATGGAGAAAAGCCGATCCGCCTTCAGGCTTCCGATCTTATGCACCGAACCCATCAGTCCTTTCGTGTAAGGATGAATGGGATTTTTATAGATTTCGCCCGCAGTTCCGGTCTCGACGATTTTGCCAAGGTACATGACCGCCACTCTGTCGCACATTTTTGCGACGGTGCCAAGGTCGTGGGTGATAAAGAGAATCGCCGTATGCAGCTCCTTTTGAAGCTCTTTCATCAGCTCCAGTATCTGCGCCTGAATCGTTACGTCCAAAGCTGTCGTAGGTTCGTCCGCAATCAAGAGGCGCGGCTTACATACAAGCGCCATGGCGATCAGCGCTCTTTGCAGCATGCCGCCGGAAAATTCGTGCGGATACTGGTCAAAACGCTTTTCGGCGTTTGCAATGCCTACAAGACGCATCATCTCAAGGCTGATTTCTTTTGCCTTTTCCTTATCCTTTGTGATGTGCAGAAGCGTCGCTTCGTTGATCTGGTTTCCGATCGTGTACATGGGACTGAACGCCACCATGGGTTCCTGGAAAATCATCGAAATCTGTTTTCCGCGAATTCCGCGCAAGGTGCGAACAGCCTGCTTTCGTTTGATGGATCGGCCGTTTAAAGAAGCGTCCGTCTTTTTTAGACTGAAGCGTTTTTTCCGACTCAGCATGTCAAGCGCAAGGATATCCACAATTTCGCCGTTTTCATCCTGAAAAAGGATTTCACCCTCGCTCGTACACTTTTTTTCGTTGATAGCCAATATCGCCTTGCTCGTCAGACTCTTTCCGCAGCCGGACTCACCAACAAGCCCCAGCGTCTCACCGGGTCTGATTTCAAAATCCACTCCTCTGACGGGCGTTAAGAGGCCCTCGTCCATCCTGATATTTACCTTCAGATTCTTAACCTGAATGACGGGCTTTTTCATATCGCTCATTTATCCGGGCCTCCTTTCTTACTTATACGGGTCGGCTGCATCACGCAGGCCGTCGCCCAGGAAGTTAAACGCCAGCACGGTGATCACGACAAAAATCAGCGGAATCATCTTCCACGGACATCTTGCAACCGAAACTAGATCCTCTGTTTCCTTCAGAAGCACACCCCAGGAAGTGGCGGGCGATTTCATGCCCAAGCCCAGATAGCTCATGGATGTTTCGCCCAGAATGGAACCGGGAATGCCCAGCGTGAGGTTTACAATCAGATAGCTTAAAAAGCCGGGCACGAGGTGCTTTGTAATAATCTTAAAATCGCTCACACCCGCAAGCCGCGCAGCGGTTACGAAGTCCTCGTTTCGAAGGGCGATGAATTTTCCGCGAACAACGCGGGCAAGCCCCGTCCAGCCGATGAAGGAGAGGATGATTGTGATGTACAGATACATGGCCGAAACACTGATATCCGCAGGAATCGCTGCGGAAAGCGCCAGCCACAAGGGAATCGAGGGAATTGCAGACAAAACCTCAATCACGCGCTGAATGAGGTTGTCCAGCCAGCCGCCGAAATAGCCGGAAATGCCACCGAGCAGGATGCCCAATACAAAGCTGATCGCGGCGGAGACAAAAGGAATGGTTAAAGAGACGCGCGAGCCAAAAAGAACGCGCGAAAAGATATCCCGCCCCGCGCTGTCTGCGCCAAAGATATTGATACGCGCCGTGCGATCCGCCACGCCTTCCTCATTCACAAGGCCGTACAGATGGATGTTTGTTTCAAAGATTCCGAAAAGCTTATAATCAACGCCTTCCACAAAGAAATCAAGATAGTATTTTTTCGACGTATCTTCCGTAATGATAACCGTCCAGGTCTTTTTGTCATTGACCTTTTTGAGCTTGTACGTATAGGGACGCGAAAAATTGCCGTCTTCATCCTTCCAGTACAGTCTGGTTGGCGCTGTGTCCTTGTAGAGCGCGGAGAACTCCTCAAGGCCATACGGCGCAAGGAAATCCGCGAACAATGCACCGGCATACAAAATCACAAGGAGAATGAGCGAGATTTTGGCAAGCTTGTGCTTTTGAAGCTTCCTCCACATAAGCGTCCATTGTGACGCCATGTAGTATTTTTCATCTCTTGCTGTTTTTTTTCTGAAAACTGCCATCCCGTCAGCCCCTTTCTGAGAATCTGATTCTCGGATCAAGCCACGCAAGCGCAATATCGCTAAGCAGTGTACCGATGACAACCAGCACAGCCTGAATCATGACGATCGTACCGGCCAGATACATATCCTGCGACTTGAGCGCCGTCAAAAGCACGGGGCCCTGAATCTGCAGGTTCATGACAATGGCGGATACCGTGGAGCCGGAGAAAATTGTGCGCAGCGAGCCGGCCATGCCGGAAACGACCGGGTTCAGCGCGGCACGCAGGCAGTATTTATAGGTAATCGTCGCTTCCGAACAACCCTTGGCGCGGGCGGTCAGCGTATACTGGCGGCTTTTTTCATCCAGCATCTGCGCACGAACGGTACGGATGATGCCGCAGGTTCCGGAAGTTCCGATAACAATCAGCGGAATCAAACACCTGAACAGGAATTCCGGAATATACTCCCATCTCATGCCGTTTTGCATCATTTCCGTCGAGAACAGGCCAAGATATACCTGCCCCGTCGCCATATAAATCCAATACATAATGAGAATTGCAAGGAGGAAGTTGGGCGTTGCGGTTCCCAGAAATCCGAAGAACGACCAAGCATAGTCGCCCGCGGAATACTGGTGATTGGCGCAGTAAATGCCGATGGGCAAGGATACGCCGTATTGGAAAATCAGAATCACAAAGGACACGCCCAGCGTAAGATACAGCCTGTCCATAATGACGCTCCATACATTGCGACCGTATTCAAAGGAATATCCGAAATCGCCTTCAACAATAATGCCGGTGACCCAGTCCAGATACTGAATATACCAGGGCTGATCCAATCCGTAATGCACGCGCAGCTGAGCGATATCCTCCGCAGTAAAGATTTCGCCCTCTGCCGCCATAGCCGCCACATAAGAGGATACATAATCGCCCGGCGGAAGCTGAATAACGAAGTAAATTACAAAGGAAATAATAATGATTACCGGAACAAACATCAAAAGACGCTTACCGATATAGCGGAACATGTCTGCATAATGCGGTCTTTTTAAACAGCTTACCGCCACTATGCTTCCGATCAAATACAGCCATGCATGCCCCGGAAGGATCCAGTTAAATGCAATGGCATAGCAAATCTGAGACACATAGGAAAGGATACTGACAAGTATGTTTACAATCCCGCCTGCTTCCCTCGCAGCGAGGACAAGCCGGCCCTCAGAATCCAGCACGCGGGAAACAAGGTACAGTCCCGTGAAAATTCCTGTCGCCCAAGCCGCCTTTATAAGCGCTGCAAGCGCCCACTTTTTCACTTGCTCTGCGTCCCGTTTGCGCATCTCGCGCACCAGCAAAACCGTGCTCAACACGGCCAATGCATACGGCAGCGCTGTCCACAGCCACCCGAGGACATCCTTCACAATGCTACGCATGATGCCTCTCATCCTTTCTGTACCTTGATAAACCGCTGTTTCATAACAGAAGCCTTCAAACACCGTTCGTCTTTTGACTGAAATGCGGGCGTACAATAAACGCCCCTACAACAATGATATACGCGCCAGCGCAATCGTAGGGTACGATCATTGATCGCCCGCACTTTGGAATCATTCGGTCTGCAGTTTCTGCGCTTATTCAGTCGAAATTATCGCAAAAACGAATCAATGACGTGCAAACCTTTAAGATGGATTTCGGGGGATATCGCCGTAATTATTCAGCGATGTACCAGCACTGTACGTGAGCGATGCCCAGATCGCGATAAATGTCGGACCATACGCCGTTTTCAAGGAAGTTGTGAATGCGGGCATTCACAGCGTGATAGGTGGGCGCAGAAGCGACATAAGCGATGGACCACATGTTCTCCTCGTGGAGCTTGAGCATCTCAAGGGAAATCGCAGTACGCTCATCGGTATCAGCCGTTACGTCCAGCTTCTCCTTCAGCTCGATAAGCTTCAGAAGGTCGCCCGTCGCAGTTTCCTTGGTCATGTTGCCGTACCATACAACGTTGGTGGCAGTGCCGGGAACCATGGAGTTGGGCTTGAGGGCGATGGAAATGTCGCCAAGTCCGGTTACCGGGAACAGAACGCATTCGATTTCATTGGCAAGCATCATGTTGTCAACGTTGGAGCGGTCGTAGTCGCGGAAGGTGGTCTTGATGCCTGCTGCATCATAGTAAACCTTCAGAAGCGCATAGGTATCGGCAGCGCCGGAATCGGCAACGGAGACGATATTGAGCGCAAAGTCGGTGCCGTCTGCAAAGTCATAGAAGCCGTCGTTGCCCATAACGAGACCCGCGGATTCGAGCAGGGTCTTGGCCTTGG
>JAZSFI010000596.1:0-4278 GCA_045532135.1 Clostridia bacterium
TAAATTAAAGGGCGTGAACCGCCACGATACGCATTGTCAGCTGGGTCATGTAACGCCCATGGAAACGCTTGTTCGCGACGTTATTCTCATGAAACAGATGAACGTCAACTGCGTGCGCACCAGCCATTATCCCAACGATCCGAGGCTGCTTGATCTGTGCGACGAATACGGCTTGTATGTGATCGATGAAACGGATCTCGAGTGCCACGGCGCAATGCAGGGGAAATGGGTCAACGGCGACGAGACGAACGTATTTGATTTTTCCAATTCGCCCGAATGGACGAAAGCATATATTGACCGCGCCGAGCGCATGGTCATGCGCGACAGAAATCACGCCTCCGTTATCTGGTGGTCTTTGGGCAACGAGAGCTATATCGGCGACAACCATGAAAAAATGTATGATCGCATCCGTGAGCTTGACAAAACACGCCCGATTCACTATGAGGGCGACCATGAAGCGCCTCACAGGGCTACCGATATGGTGTCCGTCATGTATCCTTCCGTTTACACCTTGATCGAAGAGGGCAAAAAGGACACGCCCAAGCCGTACTTCATGTGCGAGTACGGCCATGCGATGGGTCTTGGACCCGGCTCTTTTGAAGAATACTGGGACGCAATCTATCAGTCGAAGCGCTTGATCGGCGGCTGCGTCTGGGAGTGGGTGGACCATGGCATGGAGGTGCTCACCGAGGATGGCGAACGCTACTATGCCTACGGCGGAGATTTCGGCGACACGCCCAACGACGGAAACTTCTGCGTGGATGCGCTCAATTATCCCGACCGCACGCCCCACACCGGCCTTCTGTCGTTAAAGCATGCGCTGCGTCCCGTGCGCTTTGCGCTGAATGACGACGGAAGCGTCACGGTGAAAAACATGCTTGGCTTTGTAAGCCTTGACTGCTTTAATGCCGTGTTCCGCGTGCTGGTGGACGGCGAAAGCGTCGAAAGCGGAAAGATCGATTTGAGCGGCATTTCTGCCGGGTGCGAAAAGACGATTTCGGGCTTTTACAAAATGCCGGTTTGCGGCGAAGCGATTCTGGAAATAACTGTCACGCAGGCTTTTGATACCAAATGGGCGAAAGCCGGTCACGAAGTTGCAAAAGAACAGCTGATTTTGATTTCTCAGCCGGAAATTGAGGTTGTTCCCGCAGCGGACATGCGTCCTTTGACGATTGACGAGGACGATATGGATCTGTGCATTTCGGGCGATGATTTTGACGTCTGGTTCGATGTGAAAAACGGCGAAATGATCAGCTGGGTCGCAGGCGGAAACGAGCTTATTGAGCGCGCGCCCCGCGCCAACTTCTTCAGAGCCCGCACCGACAACGATATCCGCATTTATAATCAGTGGAAAGCGTTCGGGCTTGACAAGGCGCTTGAGCGACGCCTGACCGCCCTCAGGGTTGAAACGATTTTCTCAGGCTGCGTGCGCGTGACGGCGAAACACAAGCATTCGCCCTGCTCCTACAGACCCATTATCGAAACCGAAACCCGATACACGATCTTCGGAAACGGCGACATCCGCGTTGAATGCGATTATACGCCGCTGACTGAAAAGCTTCCGCCGCTGCCCAAGATCGGCATTCAGATGATTTTGCCCGCAGCGTATGACCGGCTGATGTGGTACGGACGCGGAATGGGCGAGAGCTATCCGGATATCAAGATGCATGCGCCCATTGGCCTTTATGAGTGCATGGTGGACGACACGCACGAGCCCTATGTCCGTCCGCAGGAAAACGGCGCGCACGCCGACACTCGCGCCTTTGCCGTCATGGACAATCTTGGAATGGGCATCATGGTCATTAATGAAAAAGCGCAGGGAGATGGTCTTTCCTTTACGGCTCACGACTACACGGACGAGGATCTTCATGAGGCAACCCACACGCCCGAATTGGAATGCGCCGAAGCGACGGTTTTGTCCATTGATTACGGGCAGGGCGGCATCGGAAGCAATATCTGCGGTCCCGAGCCCATGGAGCAGTACAAGCTGTATCTCAGGGAAACCGCGTCGTTCTCCTTTGTCATGCGTCCCTATAACCGCCAGAATCTGGACTTTGCGCTTGGTATGCGCGTGATGCCGGAAAAGGTATAATCGCCGTAAAAACCATTGAGAAAACCCGTCCCTTGAAGAAGTCTTCATTCAGGGGACGGGTTCAATTTATGTCTGCCGACTGCCCGGAAACGGAGATCAAAAGGGATGCGTGTTTTCAGGTATAATGAATCCATCAGAAAACACAGGAGGCGGAAAAAATGATTCCCGTAACCATCCGAACCTATAAAAATTCTCATCTTGCTACGGCGGTTTCCCTGATCGGCACATTGATTGACGCAATTATAAAGCTCATCGGACTTATGTGCGCCTTTTTAATGATCGCAAAGCTGGGGCTGCTTCTTGGGATTCTTGTGGGATTTGTGTTCCTGATTGCATCCACATATCTGGGCGGTCTTATCCAAAGGGGCGTATGGAAGCTTGCCGACATGGTGCAGCTTTCAAAAATCAAGCGTACGCTCGCTTCCTTAAAGGGATCTGTCCTGTGAAAAGACAAATTTTGGCTGAATGTTGCCGTTTTTTCCCGAATGTGATAAAATAAAGAAAATCACACAAGAGGTTTAAACGCATGATTCTTACACATGAAAGTATTTACGCCGGTGTGTCCCCGGAAAACACCTTTGTCGCCCGCACGGACAAAAATAAGCTTCTGGGCGTTTGCACGGTGAGCAAAAGAAATATGGAAATGCTGTTTCCCGACTGTCCCACGCAGTATGTCATCCGAACCGAAGGCGACCCAACGTCGCTTGCGGCTTTGTACGGCGCGGCGGTTGCGCGCATCCGCATGCTGCATTTCAGAAAGGGTACGCCTGCGCGCGCGTACGCCGAGGTGAATGTGGACGATGAGGAGAGCCTGAACGTATTGGAAGCGCTGGGCTTTCAGATGACGGACGGCGTAATCCGTATGCACAGGAAAGTGACGGGCGAGGAGAACTACCATCTTTTGCCGTCCGGATGCACGATTGTGCGCGATTTTTTGATTGATCCCATGGAGCGCAGATTTTTTCTTGAGCGGTACAATTCGTGCTACGATCTCAACAATGACGAAAAGTGGCTGGATGAAATCACATCTCAGACGGATTTTGCGCGCATTCTGATGGTTTCGACCGAGGATCTTTGCGGAGAGCTGCTTGTCTGGACGGAAAACGGACAGGGCGTGATCGGCATGATCCAGACTGCGCGCCGCTGGCAGAGACAGGGCGTTGCGAGCTACCTGATGGACGATGCGAGGCTGTATTTCAAATCCATCGGCGTTAAGGAAATGCAGATGGACGTATGGAAAAACGTGCCCGGCGCGCTGCCGCTGGCAAACGCGGCAGGATACGCGGGAGATACGCCGATTTTGTATTATCCGGAGCTCGAGCTGTAAAAAAACATATACATAAACGCGCAGGCGGTCATTTTCTGCCTGCGCGTTTATGTATGAAAAAGGATCTGCGTCAAATCTCATTTTATTGCTCATCATATTCGCCCGCCTGCGGCGTCGGCTCAACAAGATCGGGATATTCCCGGTCGTATGCCGAATCGGAAAACAGGTCGAGCGGGGGGATGGGCGTTTGCTCGAGTTCGCGGCTTATTTCGTCCGCGTCCTCATAGGGGGCGTTTTCGAAAAGACCGGCGCAGCCGAGGATGCTTTGAAACCACGCTTCTCCCAAAAACAGAAGGATGAGCGCGATCAAAGCGAAAGAAACAAGGCGCGCAATCCACATGGGCGCGCCTTGTCCATTTGCATTTTGTTTAGATGACATAGGGCTTTACAAATTCGGGGAGCGCTTCCGTATCGCAGCTGATGTTGATCACGAAGGAGCATTTGCTGGCTTCGGACAGGGTGTTCAGCCGCTCAAAGAAGGACTGCATCTCATCGAGGGGCGTTTTGACGAGCTTCATAAATGCGTCTACGCAAACCAGAGAAAGATCATAGTTAACGGCCAGCATGCCGCTTAAAAATCCGAAAAATACTTCTGCTTCGCAGCCCTTTACAGCCGTGTATTCGCTGGCGTCTACAAAGCGGATCTCGTGGCGAAGGTCATAAATATAGCGTTTGTCGTCGTCGATAAAGGCGATAATGCCATGCTCAACCTTGAGCGCTTCGTTGGCGATGTCGATCAGTCTTTTGGTTTTTCCGCTGCCCTTGTGTCCTGCAATAACTTGAATCATATGAAATCACTCCTAATTTGAAGTAGTAAGTTTCCACTTATATTATACATGATTGCTCAAAAAAAGCAAGT
>JAZSFI010000270.1:0-6896 GCA_045532135.1 Clostridia bacterium
GTCTTTAAGAAGCTCTTTTTTCTCTTCCCTGACGCGCACATAATACCGATATTCTCCCGACGCTATCTTTGTATTTTCCCTAAGCCCGTTTGGAAGCATATGCTTGGCGCCCGAAATGATTCTCATTAAGTCTCCGATCACATTGGCAGCCGTCGGATATTTGCCCGCGCCCTGACCGGAAAAGGAAAAACGTCCAGACTGCGCGCCAACATAATAGGCATAGTTGACGTTTTTCTTAATCGCGGTTTCCGCTGCGCCTTTTTGAAACAAATGAACGCAAACGTCTGCGGAAATTTCATTCCCTTCCTTTTTGCATGAAGCAATCAGGCGCGGAGAAACGCCCATTTCCTTAAAACAGGCAATGTCAATCGGCTGAATGCAGCGAATACCGCTGACAGGGATATCGCACGATTTTACATTCACGCCAAAGCCGACCGCAAGGCCCAGAATCAGCTTTCTTTCCGCATCCAGACCGTCAACATCGCTGGTCGGATCAGCTTCCGCATAACCGAGCGCCTGCGCTTCTTTCAGCGCCTCATCGTACGTCATCGAATCGGTTTCGATTCTGTCCAGCATGTAATTGGTCGTTCCGTTCAGTATGCCGCCGAATTCAACAATTTCATCGCACAACGCCTGATCATACAGGCATTTGAGCACCGGAATTCCGCCGCCGCAGGACGCGCTGAACAAAAATGCTGCACCGGATTTGTCTGCCGCATCCTGAAGTTCCTTCATCGCTTCGCTTACGAGGAGTTTATTGGCAGTGACATAGTGTTTTCCGGCATTTAAGCATTTAAGCGCATAGGTTCTTGCAGGCTCAAGACCGCCCATCGTTTCGACAACCGCTTCAATTTCGTTGTCATTTACGATCTCATCAATGTCGGTGGTCATGTTATCCATCCACGCTTTGAGATCCAGCGTGCGTTTGACTTCAAGATTCGGATTCTTCGACGCATATTCATACACGCCGCTGCCGATTTTTCCCATTCCGAGGATTGCTATTTTCATATTGACCTCCGAAACATTATTTTAACATGTCCGTGATGCAAAAACACTTGTATTTGAATAGAGAACATTGTATCATAAAAGGGAAAGAAAATCAAGTGAAATCTTCGGAGGATCATATGGCAGAGTTTACCAGTACAAGAAACAAAAATTTGACAGCCACGGCATATGAAGCGGTTTTCAACGGTCTTGCGCCGGATGGCGGACTGTACGTGCCCGAAAATATTCCTTCTTTAAAAATCGAAGATGTCCTGTCCGACACGTACAGCGAAATGGCGAAAAAGGTTTTAAAGGGAATGCTTCCTTCGTTTTCCGAACAGGAAATCTCCGAAAGCTGCGACGAAGCGTATTTATATCACTTTGATACAAAGGACGTTGCGCCGCTTGTAAAAACCAATCGCGCGTATACGCTTGAACTTTTCCACGGCGAAACCTGCGCGTTTAAAGACGTTGCGCTTTCCATTCTTCCGCGGCTAATGGCAAAAGCAAGAAAAGCGCTTGGCAAAACGGATGAAATCCTGATTCTGACCGCTACCTCCGGAGACACCGGCTCCGCAGCGATGAATGGCTTTCGAAATGTCGAGGGAACCGGCATCATCACCTTCTTCCCCGACGGCGGCGTAAGCGACATTCAAAAAGCGCAGATGACAAAGATGCAGGGCAGCAATTTGACCGCCTGCGCTGTAAAAGGCAATTTTGACGATTGCCAGACGATGGTTAAAAATATGTTTTCGAATCTCACGCCGCCAAGCGGAATTCAGCTTTCCAGCGCAAATTCCATAAACATCGCCCGCCTCGCTCCGCAGATCACCTATTATTTTTGGGCATATGCGTCTTTAGTAAAATCGCACGGGCTGAATATCGGTCAAACCGTTGACTTTATCGTTCCGACCGGCAATTTCGGCGACATTCTGGCAGGTTTCTATGCAAAAACAATGGGGCTTCCCGTTGGAAAACTGATCTGCGCTTCAAATGCCAACAACGTTCTGACCGATTTTATCAAAACCGGCGTATACGACAAAAAACGCGAATTCAAAAAGACCATCTCCCCCTCCATGGATATTCTGATTTCCTCAAACCTGGAACGTCTTTTGTATCTGTCCGAAGGAAGGGACGCTCGGAAAGTAAGCGCATATATGAACGCGCTCAAGGAAACGGGCGAATACAAAGTCTCAGATGAGGCGCTTTCATTTATTCAAAAGCACTTTGCCGGCTATGCGTTTTCCGATGAGGATGCCAAAGAAGAAATCAGGAAAGTGTTCCTGGAAAATAATTACCTGATCGATCCTCATACGGCGGTCGCCTTCTGCGCAATGGAAGAATATAAAAATGAAAATCCGGATGCGGTGTGCGTCGTTCTTTCCACGGCAAGCCCCTATAAATTTTCAGACAGCGTAATGGACGCGCTTAATATCGAAAAGCCGGATGACGCCTTTGAAAGAATCAGCACGCTTGAAAAGAAAACAAACACCATTTCTCCCGCGCCGATTCAAAAGCTCAAAGAGGGTGGAATAATCCACAAAGACGTTATCGAAATAAAAGATGCATTTGACTATGTACTTGGAAAGGCGGAAAAACTATGCAGAAGGTAAAAGTCAGAGTGCCTGCAACGAGCGCCAATCTGGGCCCGGGCTTTGACAGCCTCGGAATCGCGCTCACCCTCTATGCGGATTTTGAATTTGAGCTTCTGGACGAAGGCCTTGTAATTGAAGGCTGTCCCGAAGAATACAGAAACGAAAACAATCTGGTCTATACGGCATTTCGCGGGCTGTACTGGAGATTCGGCAAGCGAGCGCCGGGCGTAAAGATCAGGATTCATTCCGATATCCCCTCAACGCGCGGTCTCGGTTCTTCCTCCGCCATGCTGACCGGCGGCGTGCTTGCAGCCAATCATTTCCTTGGCAATCCCTGCTCAAAAGAAGCTCTTCTTCAGATTCTGACTGAATTTGAAGGTCATCCGGACAATGTTTCTCCCTGTCTGTACGGCGGCCTGACCGCAACGGCAGTACACGGAGAAAAGCCGTATATGGCGTCTTTTCCGGTCAGCGACAAGGTCAAATTCTGCGCGATGATCCCCTCTTTCGAACTCTCAACCTCCGCTTCCCGCATGGCGATTCCGTCTGTGATCAACCACAAGGACGCGGTTTTCAACGTATCGCGCATTGCGCTTCTTTTAAAAGCGTTTGAAACTGCAAACGCGGAGTTTTTCTCCGTCGCCTTAAACGACCGCCTTCATCAGCCCTACCGCGAGCATCTGATCGACGATTATAAGACCGTGCGTCTTAACGCCCTTGCGAGCGGCGCATGCGGACTGTACCTCTCCGGCGCAGGCCCAACCATCATCGCAGTATACTTTGATGATGAAGTTCCCGGCCGCATTCAGAAGCTTTTAAGCGGCATAAGAAACGAGTGGATCGTAAAGCCTCTTGAAGTGGACAAGACGGGCGCGTACATTGAGGAGGCATGACATGAGCAAAAACTCGTATTACATCGTGGATAAAAGCATCCTCCCCGATTATTTTGAAAAAGTGATAGAAACCAAAAAAATTCTTTCGGCAGGCACAGTCAAGGAAGTGAGCGCAGCAGTCAAGCTGACGGGCATTTCCCGCAGCACCTACTATAAATACAAAGACTGCATTTTCGAAAAGGAAGAAACGCTTTCCGAAAGAAAAGCCGTTTTCCTGATGCTTTTAAACCACGAAAAGGGCGTTTTATCAAAAGTACTCACAGCAATGAGCGACAGCGGCGCAAATATCATCGCCATCACGCAAAGCCCGCCCATCGCTTCCCGCGCATCCGTCACAATAACAAGCGACATTTCCAAACTCACGCTTGACGTTCCTAAGCTTTTATGCAGTATTCTTGAAATCGCCGGCGTTGAACAGGCAACGCTCATTTCCATGGAATAAAGCGACTTAAACAGAAAAAATCGGGCATAGTAACATCAGGAGTTGATGTGCGTGCCCGATTTTTATTATTCAGCAGACGAGATCCTTCGATCGGCGCCGCGCAAAACGCTTTGGGAAAACAAAGCGTGCCTGAGCGCGGTTTTTCATTTGCCTGAGAATATGGACGTCATTTTAAAAGAATTTGCTTCCTTCGGCTTTCAGGCAATGATTGCTTATATCGAAGGGCTTGTGGATACAGAAAAGCTTTCGGAAGCCGTTTTAAAGCCGTTGATGGAATCAGAGAAAGCATGCGGCGCTGCGCCCGATCAAAGGCTTGAATTTTTGAAAACGCATATTTTGTTTGCGCCTCAGATGAGTTTTGCGGAAACATTCTCTGACATTTCCCGGGAAATGTTAAGCGGAATTTGCATTCTCTTTGCCGATGGATGCAGCGAAGCGCTTTTTATTGATCTTAGAAAAATACCGCACCGCCCTGTCAACCGTACAAACAACGAATCCGTTGTTTTGGGATCTCAGGAGGGTTTTGTTGAAAACCTGAGAATGAACATCTCTCTGATTCGTAAAAACCTGAGAACGAAAGACTTTGTAACCGAGATTCTGGATGTCGGAAGCGAAAACAAAACGAAAGCGGCGCTGTTGTATGTGAAAGATGTAGCGGACGACCATATCGTGGATGAAGCAAGAAGGCGGCTTAAATCCATTACCGTTGAGACGCTCATGGGGACGGGGCAAATTCAACAGCTGATTGAAGATCATCCGCTTTCTCTCTTTCCCCAGATCCTTCAAACTGAGCGACCCGACCGCGCGGCTGCCGGGCTTTCCGAAGGTCAGTTTGCAATTCTCACCGACAATTCGCCTTATGCGCTTTTGGGGCCTTCGACCATTTTTCATTTTCTGCATGCATCCGATGACAGCTTCATGCGCTGGCAGTACGGGACCTTTCTGCGTTTCATTCGTTTGCTTGGCATATTGTTATCGCTCCTTCTTCCGGGAATGTATATCGCACTTACCCAATTTCATTCCCACCTTCTGCCGATGAACCTTTTATCTTCCATTGCGGAGGCGCGCGCCAACGTTCCGTTTTCAATTCTCGGTGAAATTCTGTTCATGGAATTTGCCTTTCATCTGATCAATGAAGCGGGAACGCGAATTCCCTCACAAATCGGCTCCGCGCTCGGAATTGTCGGCGCGCTTATCTTGGGACAGGCGGCAGTAACGGCAAACATTGCAAGCCCGATTCTGATTATAATTGTTGCGATTACCGGACTTGGAAATTTTGTAATTCCAAGCTATTCCCTCTCTATAGGCCTTCAGATTTACAGACTCATTCTTCTCTTTGCCGGCGCAATGTTCGGCCTGTATGGAATCGTGCTCACGCTGTTTATACTGACTGTTTCCGTTTGCTCCATGCGATCCTTTGGCGCGCCCTTTGTTTCGCCGCTTGCGCCGAAACGCCCTGGTAAAGGCGATGTGGTTTTGCGTATGCCGTTTGGATTTAAGAAAAACAGGGCTTTTTTCGAAAAGAAAGAAGGTGAAAAGTAGCATATGTATAACGCCAAATTGGGCGTTCGGTGGGCGCTTTCACGATATCAATCCACTGATAAAAATGAAGAAATCACGCATTTTCCAATATGCGCGCTGACACTTCTGGCCGTTACTGCCAGAATCTTTTATCTGATTGTCATTGATGCGCCCGAAACCGAAAACAGCGGATGGCTGGCTGTTTTGATCGGTGCAGCATTTTCGCTTCCTTCCGTTATAAGCGCCTATATTCTGATGAAAAAAAACGATTCATCGCTTGAAAAAGGGATCATTCTTTCCATTGGAAACGCCGCGTTTCGCATATTTTGCCTGATTTTGTCGCTTGCATTTACGTATGAAGCCAGCGCGCTTTTTACCATTCTCACTTCTTCCGGCGCCTACGCAACGCTTTATAACATGCATAAATTGCTTTTGCTGGTTCCCACCTCGCTTGCTGTCATCTATGCCTGCACAAAGGGCGGAAACGGCATCGGCGGTGCAGCGGAAGCATGGATTCGGATTTATTTGATTGTATATGCCATCGTTTTATTTTTGGAATACGACACAATGAATGCGTCTAACATTTTCCCTTTACTTGGCCCCGGCATAAAAAGCCTTATAAAATGCGCCATCAGCGTTTCAATGTATTTCAGTCTCATTCCCATAAGCTTCCTTCTTGAAAGCGGTTATTCAGTCAAAGGTCGAAATCAGCGAAAGAAGATTAAACCCGAGAGCATTCTGCTTGTTTATCTCTTGTGCGTACTCGCCTCGGCTCTTATTCTTATTATCCATTCCATGATGTATCCTTCTTTGTCCCCCGTCTCCAGCAGCCGTTCTGCCGGGATGGATCTTATGCTCTCAAACGGCCGCAGCAACCGAACCGTTCAACTTCCGATTCTGATCATCTGGTTTTCGTCTCTTGCATTCAGCTGCGCTTATATGCTTTTTGCAGCAGGACGGCTGATGAACACTACGCTTGACGAGCGCGGAAGAAAATGCATGTTTCTGTTGGGACTCATCGCAATGGTTATCGCGCTTTTCAGACTTTCCGGACAAGACGAAGCGGTTGGTTTTTCCGCTTTGTTCGGGCCTTTTTTATCTTCTGTATTCCTTCCGATCTGTATTTTATATTTTTTAAAAACAAAAGGACAATGTAAAAGATGAAACGATTGATCTTTTTAATTTTACCGCTTTTATTTCTTTCGTCCTGCGCACCCTCCAACAGAATCGAAAACCAGGCGCATGCCGTCAGCATGGGAATTGATTATGACAACGAAGAGATGACGGTAATCGTACAGGTTCCAAATCTCGGCGGCGTAGGAAAAAAAGAAGGCGGAAACGAAACTTCCGGATATCAGATCTATTCGGCAAAGTCAGGAAATTTCGAAAGCGCTTACAATATTCTTCAGGCAACGCTTCCGCAGCAGCTGAATCTTACGCACCTTAAATCCATCGTATTCT
>JAZSFI010000414.1:0-3874 GCA_045532135.1 Clostridia bacterium
TGGGAACGCATACCCAGCCCTGATTTTCGGCAACGCCCTGCGCCGTAAACCAGTCGCCGCTTACCGCAACGTCGGCCTGTTTTTCGTTCTGCCGGATCTTTGACGACCTTGCATCGGTGATTACGTAAAACGCGCCGCCTCTGTAAAGCGCATTGACCGTGCGAACGCGGGGCTTTCCCTCCTCAATCGTCGCAAGAGCAATCAGTGAATCCTTACCGAAGCGCTCGTTCATCATACGCGCGGTCATCAAATCAAGTCTCGCCATCTGAACCCTCCCCTTCCGTCATCACAATCGGTATTGAAAGCTTGGCCGTAAAACATTTGTCCCGCATTTCGGATACAAACGTTCCAAAATGGCTTTCAAGGATTTTTTCGCACGATTTAAGCCCGATTCCGGAGCTTTCTCCGCTTTTCCTTTCATCCGATGCGGTATTGACTGCCTGAAACACAAAATTCGCATTGTCCTTTCGCATTTCAACCAACACCGGTTCCGCTTTATCCGCATATTTTCGGATGTTGGAAACGATATTGTCAATCACGCGGCGCAAAAACGGATGATTGGCGCGAATCGGCATTTCACATTCGGGATCCGTTACCTGTATTATATACCCATCCGTTTCAAGAATCAAGGCGCTTTCTCCCCAAAGCTGGGAAAACAGCATGCCCGCGTCCACAATTTCCATTTCAAGCGGCTCGTCCGTTGGCTGATAGACGAGGAAATACTCAAACAGCTTGTCCGTCATTTCCTTAATCTGATACGCCTTTTCCCTGCCCGAGCGGATGTATTTTTGCATCTGCTCCGTCGACTGGCATTTTCCAAGCCCGACAATATCCAGATAGCCGATCAGGCTCGTAAGCGGCGTTCTTAAATCGTGCGACATCGCAGTCAGCAGTTCGCTTGCGCGTTTTGTCATTTCTTCTTCCTTTGCGAGGCGCTCAATAAAGCTTTTGCGCATTTCCTCCATATCAAGCGCTAAGGAAGTAATCTCGTCATTTCCGCGTATCGTCACAGGATTTGTCATATCCCCGCTCTCCATCGCCTGCAGTTCGCGGCTGAGAAGGAAAATGTACTTCGTTTTTTTGCGGATGCAGGCGTAAAGCACAAACACGAACAGCAAAAACGCGATCGCCGCGCTCCCGTACAAAACGTATGAGGACGCTCTGTACATCGGAAAATACATCACCTTCACAACGCGCGAACGGATTTTTTCTCCGCGCGAGGCAACGGCGGACGAATACCAGTAATCCGCATATTCGTCCTGCAAAAGGTTGTACATGGAAAGCGCATCCTTGACGGATGAATAAAGGGTCGCTTCGCCTCCGCCGCTGCCGTAAGGCATCTGAGGATCATACACCGCAATCATCAGATCCTTTTTGTCCGAGATCCATTTTCGAATGGCGTCTTCTGCCGTAATGGAAGCGCGATTACGGTTAAGATATGCGATCAAATCGTTCAGATGCGCCTTTTCCGCTTCAATAATCGCTTCTTTTTTGAAGATGCTGCGGGAAAGAATGTTTTTAAACGCATAGTTTATGCCGAAAAACGCAAGCACGGACAAAAGAAACGACAGGATCGTAGCAATAACCAGTACAACGCCCAATCGGGAGCGCGTTTTTCTTTCAGTCAATTCTGTATCCCTTTCCCCAGACAGTTTTGATGTACGAAGGATTTTCGGCGTCCGGCTCGATCTTCCTTCGAAGGTTTCGGATATGCACCATGATCGTGTTGTTGCAGGAATAAAAATACGGCTCTTTCCAGATGGATTCGTACAAATTCTGCGCGGAGAATACTTTTCTGCGGTTTTCCGCCATTAAAAGCAACATCCTGTATTCGATATCGGTCAGTTGAACATCCTCCCCGCCGACTTTTACTTCGCAGGCGTCCTTATTAATCACAAGGTCTTTGATCGAAATGAGCTTCTCGCCCGCTTCATCGCTTTTTCCGCCGTAGACAAAGTATCTTCGAATGAGCGCCTTTACCCGCGCCGTCAATTCCGTATAGGAAAACGGTTTTGGCAGATAATCATCTCCGCCGGAAGAAAAGCCCATGCTTTTGTCTCCGTCCTGCGATTTTGCGGTTAAAAACAATACGGGAGACGCATTTTTTTCGCGGATTTCCCGGCAAACCTGATATCCGTTTTTTCCGGGCATCATCACATCCAGAATGTAAAGGTCGATATCGGGGGATATTTTACGCACGGCGTCGTCGCCGTCAGTGGCTTCGACAACTTCAAAGCCTTCGCTTTCCAGCAAAATTTTTACAACCTCGCGAATATCCGCGTCGTCGTCGGCAATCATGACGGTTCTTTTCCTTGCCACGTTTCTCACCTCTCATCTTCCTATATTATATCGGATTTATCCCGCCTTTTCCATCCCCGACGAAGGAAAATTAAGAATTCCTAAGAATTTGAATAGGTGTTTCTTTGGAATTGTTGTGCTATAATACAGAATGTAAGCGTCAGGAAGAAAGGAGGAGCGCAGTTGACGGCAAAAAAAGTTCTTTCCATCATCCTCTCATTCTTTCTGTTTTTTTCCTTTTCTTATGCGGAAGAAAACGCCGCGCTGATTATCGGCGGCCGTCCTGTCTCCTTCACAGAGGCCTACATCTACATCATAAATGCGGAAAAGGAATACGAAAGCGTCTCCAAATACTACGAGGATTATCTCGGCGTTGATTACTGGTCTCTCACCTACGCAAACGGAATGACGGTCTCTCAGATGATCAAGTCCGATGTTTTTGATCAGATCCGTTCCATGAACGCATTTTTCCTGATGGCGCTTGAAAACGGCATGCGCCTGACGGGTGAAGAAATCGAAGCCTGCAGAAAGGACGCAGAAAGCGCTTATCAGGCGCTGTCCGTCACGAATGCTTCGAAAATCGACGAAGGCGAGCTTGCTTCGGTTTTTGAAAAACAGCTGCTTGCAGGACGCATGTACTCGATTTGCCTTTTGGAAATGGAGATCGACGAAGATGCGGTTCGCGCCTCGGTCGATGCCGAAAACTATGTGTCCTACGACGTTGAATATCTGTTCCGATCCTTCGACGATTTCGATGAAAACGGGAAAGCCGTGCTGATTTCAGATGAAAAGCAGTCTCAAATCGAAAACGCGCTGCTCAGCGCACGGGAAAATCCGTCGTTTGAATCCGTCCCTTCCCTCTTTCCGGCGCTCGATCTTCTTTACGGAACCACTTCATTGATATCGGGCGACGATACAGTGGACAAAACGCTCCTTTCAGCGGCGCAAACGCTTTCAATCGGCGAAACCTCGGGCATTATAAAAACAGACTTTGGTCTTTTTATTCTGAGACTCAACGACAATCTCAGTTCATCCGCTTACGACAAAGCCATTCAAAATGCGCTGATGAATGCACGCGAAGAAGCATTTTCCGCGCAGAAAGAAGCCATCTTAAAAGAATGCGAATATGAAATCAATGTATCCTTCTGGAATTCGCTCGCGCCGGGCGCAGGCGAATGACCGGATTGACATACACACAATAAAACGGAGGAAAAAAATATGAAAAAAATCTTGTCCGTCCTCATGGTTCTGGTTTTATCCCTCTCTTTGACCTCTTTTGCAATGACAAGTGAAGAGGCCAAAAAAGCGGCGGAAGCCGTCGTAAACACGACGACCGATCCCTCTCTCGTCACAAGTCCCTTTATTTCCGTCATTAAAGAAGTGCAAAACAGCGTTGTCGGCATCAACAACTATCAGACCTACACCTACTCCAACTACAACCCCTACTACGGCTTCGGTGGTTTCGGAGGATTCGGCGGCTACGGGAACGGAAGCGGCCAGCGAGAATCCGCAGAGAAGCTGGCAGCTACGGGTTCCGGCGTTGTCGTCTACAAAGGACTTGTCCTCACCAACTACC
>JAZSFI010000277.1:0-8010 GCA_045532135.1 Clostridia bacterium
ATGAACGACAAAGCCGCGCAGCTCGGCATGACAAACACGCATTTTGCGAATCCCCACGGTTATACGCAAAGCGGACATTACACCACCGCGCGCGACATGTCCAAGCTCGCTTTGTACTGTTTAAACAACGATCTTTTCCGCGAAATCACCTTTGGAGACGTATACACCATGCAGCCCACCTCCCTTCGGGGCGAACTTACCATCTATCACAATTATGCAATCAATGATTACGATTCCATGTACTATTATCAGTATTCCAGAGGCATCAAGACCGGATACACGCAGGCAGCGGGCCAATGCTTTGTCGGCGCGGCAATCAAGGAAGGAAAAGAAATCGTGGTTGTGATGCTCAGATGCGGCTGGGAAAAGTTTTCAAAATGGCCGGAAGCCAAAAAGCTTTATCAGTACGGCTTTGAGGTTCTGAAAAATAAAGAATAAAAAACGATATTATCCTGTGAAATTTCACAGGATAATTCTATACAAGAGAACTGAATCGTGGTAAAATGAGAGGACAACGTTTATTTGGAGGAAGTCATGCGCACCGTAAAATCACTCATAAGCGCACTTTTAACCGCGCTTTTATTTTTCTCAAACGCAGCATTTGCCGCGATTCCTGAGGATTACAGTGTAAAAACGCCCGAAATTCTGGAACCCGGGCATCTGTACGGCGCCAGCTGTATCGTAATCGACGCAGAAAACGGCCGTGTTTTGCTCGAAAAAAATGCCAACGAGCGCAGATACCCGGCCAGCACCACAAAGATCATGACCTGTATCGTAGCCCTTGAAAACGGCCCTGTCGGCGAACTTGTCACCATTCCAAACGGCGTCGAACCCGCCAGCGGCTCTTCCAAACTCGGCATTACGCCCGGCGAAATCATGCCTTTTGAGGATCTTTTATACGGCATGATGATCGCCTCCGGAAACGATGCTTCCCTTGCCGTCGCCATTCTGACCAGCGGAACGGAAAACGCGTTTGTTCAGCTGATGAATCAAAAAGTCCGGGACCTGGGCTTGTCCGGCACGCATTTTGCCAATTCCCACGGCCTTCACACCGTTAACCACTATACCACCGCCCACGATCTAGCCATCATCACCCGCTACGCCATGGCAAACGACACGTTCCGCGACATCGTTTCGACCGTGACCTATGATATGCAGCCCACGAACTTCCATCCCAACGGCCGCACCCTGACCACCAAGTACGATCCCCTGATCGAAGGAAAAGCGCTTTACTATGAGCCGTGCATCGGCGTAAAGACGGGCTATACGAACGCTGCGGGACGCTGCTTTGTCGGCGCCGGTGAAATGGGCGGTCACACGCTGATTTCGGTAACGCTCGGAACGGATCCCGAGGATGATCTCTATGTTCAGGCGTTCACCGACACCCTGCGTCTTCTGAAATACGGCTTTACCCAGTACACCAATCTTTCCTTCAGCGAACTTTATCAGTTGCTGGACGACGCAATGACCTCTTTCAAGGTGGAAAAAGCCGCGCTCAACGACCCCAACGGCGGCTATCTCAGAATGAGCGTCGCCGATATTCCGGAAACCTATTTTGAATCCTTCATGAAAACGGATCTTGAAGATCCGACCTTTGTCACCAACCTCGCCAAGGATTTTTCCGGCAGAATCAGCGTAAGCTTTTCAGGAACGCTGACCGCGCCGATTTCCAAGGGCGACGTGCTTGGAACGGTCTCATTTGAAACCGTGTCCGGCGATATTCTCACCGGCTCTCTGGTCGCCAGCCGCAGCGTGGAAATGAAGCAGCCCACCATGGACGAGGTGCTGGACGAGTGGATCTCTTCCTCCGCGCCGTGGATGTTCAAGCTCATGCCCCGCCACAATCCGCCCGTTCGGATTCTCTATTGGCTGATTGTCGTCGGCATCATCGTCTTAATCGTGTGGCGCGTGCGCGTAAAACGCCGCCGCGAGCGCGAGCGTCTGGAACAGATCCGGCGCGAAATGATCCGCAAAAAGAAAATCGCCCTGAAGCGCGCGGCAGATATGAAGCGCGCAAAGGAGGAGGTAAACGCGCCGAAAAAAGCGCCGGCCGCCCAATCCGCTCAAGTCAGGCGCCCTGCGCAGAAAACCGGAACAGCCCCCATTCGAAAAGTCAGAAAATAAAACGCATAAGGCGGAGTTTGCTTAGATCAAACTCCGCCTGTTGTTTTGTCTTCAATTTAAAACCGTTTGCGCTCAAGCGCGATTGCGCCCAATACTGCAAACAATACGCCCGGCGCTGTCACCGCCATAAATCGCTGAATAAAGCCGATTGCATTGAGTCCTCCGTGAAGCATGCCGTGCCAGGATAAGTAGCTTGTAAACAGAATGGGCGACACGCCGAAAAATGAACCTGCCACATGCATGCCCGCATACAGAACAAGCGTCAGAAGCATTGAAAGCGCTGAATTCTGTATAACGACCGCAATCAGAGCAGAAAAAGCAATGAGCGTCATCAAAGGAATCAGGTCAAACAGCATATATACCGCCTGAAGAGGAGAAGCGGCGTTTAACCTTGAGAAAATAAGAACAGAATCGATTGCAACCAGGCAAAAAGCCTGCCGTGCACATTTGATGAGCGCGGCTGTAAGCTTCGCAAAATATGCTTCCATCCTCGTAAGCGGGCGCACGAGGCACTGCTGGATGGACCTGTCGCGGATTTCCGAGGCAATCAGGTCGTTTACCGAAAGAAACGCAATGAGAGGCAGATAGAAAACGAGCAGTCCGTTTCCCATTGCAACGGCGCTTGCTGAAGATACGTGCGTAAAATACGCCGTCACGCGCCCGATAAAATAGGCAAGCAGGAAAAGAACAAAAAGCGCCCTGTACTTTTTCCGCCTGTTCAGTTTTCTCATTTCGCCTTTGAGCGCAAAGAAATATCTTTTCATACACGCTCCCCCATTCCGGCCGCAAGATAGTATTCTTCAAGCGTCCGTCCGTCTTTTGTCGCCTCCGCCATAGAAACATCCTTTAAAACCGCGCCCTCACGGAGGATAACAACGCGCGTTGCAAGCCGTTCGATTTCTGAGGCAAGGTGGCTTGAAACAATCGCCGCGCCGGATTCCGACGCGCTTTTACGGATCATATCTTTGATCTCAGATGCGCTTTCAATGTCAAGCCCGTTTGTCGGTTCGTCCAGTAATACAAGCTTCTTTTCCCCGATAAATGCCATTGCAAGCCCCAAACGCTGCTTCATGCCAAGGGAAAAATGCTTGACCTTATCCCTTTTATATCCGTCAAGCCCGACCCTTTTAAGCATTTCATCCGCCGCCTTTTTATCCTTAACGCCCATATAGTCAAGCGCTGTACGCAGATTCTCCCTTGCGGTCATATAAGGAAAAAGCGCGGGCGCTTCTATGAGCGCGCCGATGAAACCAAGCGCTTTTTCCGGCGCATTTTTCATGTTTTCGCCCATCACAAAGACTTCGCCCGTGTCCGGACGCGTGAGCCCTGAAGCAATTTTCATAAGCGTACTTTTTCCGCTTCCGTTTGCGCCGAGAAGCCCTACAATTTCGCCTTCCCTTACCGTAAGCGACGTTTTTTTAAGCCCGCGTCCGTTTCTGAAAATACGCGAAACATCCGTTAAAGCAAGGATTTCATTCATAAGCGCTCATTCCTCCACTTTCTCGGAATAGTGAACGAAATATTTCTTCCCCAGAAATTCGATCGTTTCGTTTTTATAGACGGTCTTGTAGGTTTTCGTCTCCTCTTCTTTGGCGGCATATTCCGAAAGAGGCGTTACGTCAACGACGGTTTCGTTGTACTTGTCCATTTCCGCAAGCGCTTCAATCACAAACGTATATGTTTTGTCCATGACGTCCTGAACGCTGCCTTCGCCCGTTACGTAAACGCGCGTTATGTATCCCTCATCCGAAACGTCAAATTCGCCGTGAACGAATTTGATATCAGCATTTTTCGGATAGTCAAGCGGAGCCATTTGATCGGTTAAAGGTTTCCCTTCCGAAAGGCGCTGAACGTACATCTCTCTTTTGGAAGGATACACCTGACAGCTTCCGTCCGCCTCCACAAACACGCATCCGTGTTCGTACTGCGCCTCGCCCAGTTTTCTGTATTTTTCACGCACTTCATTCTGAAAAGCATAATACGCCTCCATCAAAAGATTGTTTTCATAATACAGGTCAAAGACCCTTTCATCCATTTCCTTGCCCGTTCTTAAAAGATGCTCCGCCCGCAGCGTCTCGCGAAAATCCATGTATTCGACCTTTGTGTAATCGCTTTCATAGCCCGCGGCGGACTCCATCTGGTTAAAAAGCTTCAACATCAAAACGGCAAGATCCGGAAGCTGCTCCCTTTTAAGGGTAATCGTATAGCGGTTTGCGCCGGAAACAGGCTCGCGCACAAACTGATTTTTGGCATTTCCCATGGAAAAGTCCAAAAACAGCTTTACAATGCGCGCAATCGTTTCTTCGCGTTCATCGTCATCGTCGGAATACTGCATTGCAAAACTGTCATAATTCGTGTCGTACACCTGATAGGTTTTGTTATCGTGATCGATGTTATTGTATCTGACGCCGCCGACCGTGTAAGCTTCCCACTGGGTGTTTTGCATCCGGTCGTTTTCATACTCATATCGGTCCGAACCATTTATGAGATACTTTGCATCAAGATCAAACAGCCTTTCACCGTTTACATACCCCTTGACGCCGGCCTTTACAGAAACGCTTTCGGTATCCGTAATGCTCTTTACGCCCGCCTTGAATACGGATTCATATCCGTTTCCGCTGCCCGATAAAAGAAATACGGACAGCGCGGTCAATCCAAGCGCAAAAACCATAACGCCAAGCGCTATTTTCATTCTTTTGGTCATACATTTATCTCCTTTCCAGATTCCGGTATTTAGACGGACACACGCTTTGACTTGTTCCTGCTTGACAGAAAATCGCCGGTAGGCTACAATACGATTAATCACAATCGGAGGAAAAGCCTTTGAAGATCATAAAATTCATACTGCTTATTGCATGTATTTTGCTCTTTACATCCGCCCTTGCGCTTTCCGAGGGCTTTTTCACGCATTCAGACGAAATTCTCTTTGCCGATCAATGCCCTGATGGGTATCAGACGGTTGAAAAAAGGCTTGTTCTGGGTCAGGGCGAAACGCGCGTGATCGCAAATCAGGCGAAGTATTTCGGCTCTCACAATCACGACATCGTTGCCGTCAGCAATGACGGCGTCATCCAAGCGGTCAGCCCGGGCAGAACCGTCATCAGCGTCTATTTGGAATACAATGTGAGAAAGGATTTGGTCGCAGAAGTCGTAAAAGCGCCCAAAACCATCAGGCTGAGCGAGAAAAAAGGCACGCTCACCATCGGCGGCACGCATCAGCTGAAACCGACCATTACGCAGTCAACCGCCACTACGATCACCTGGACTTCCTCCGCGCCGGAAATCGCCTCCGTTGATGCAAACGGACTTGTTACCGCGCATCAGGCGGGCGAATGCACGATCACCGCGCGCACGCACAACGGTCTGACGGCGGAATGCGCCATCAAAGTAAAACTGCCCCCGCCGGCCAGAATTGAGCTTCAAACCGATAAGCTCACCGTATATATGGGCGAAACCGCATCCATATTATATACGCTCAATGGCGGACACAACGAAACCGTCGAATGGTCGTCCGTCAGTCCCGCAATCGCTGCGGTCGATGAAAACGGCGTGGTCACCCCCGTCAAGACCGGGAAAACCACCATCCGCATGAAAGCCTCCGGCGGTGACAGTAAAACGATCTCCGTTACCGTCAAAAGCGGTTCGACGCGCGTTGAGTTCCCGGTAAGCGAAATAACGCAGTATGTCGGCGCAGAGGTCGTGTTTGAGCCGACCATCACGGGCGGAAGCGGCAAATACGAATATGTTTCGATGGATCCCTCCATCGCCTCCGTTGACCCTCAGACCGGAAAAATCCGGGCGCATCGCGAAGGAAGCGTGTACATTCTGGCGGTCACGCCGAATCTCACCTTCGGAGAATTCCTCCTGACCATCGTGGAAGGGCCCGAAGAAGTTGCGCTCGAATCGGACAAAACCGAAATTCTCATCGGCGAAAGCATAACCACCCGCTGCAGCCTCGACACGCTTTCAGGATTTGAACCTCTGTATATCTGGTACGAAAGCACGGATGAAAAAATCGCGCACGTAGACGAATACGGCGTAATCACGGGCGTCAAAAAAGGCGACGCCGTCATCAGCGTTCACTCGGGCGGTCTTTCTGCCGAAATTGAAATTTCCGTTCTCCCGCCTGCAAAACAGATCGAGGCGTGGGCCGGGCGCGACAAGCTGGGCGCAGGCGAAACAACCGAATGCTTCTATACGCTCACAGACGGAACAGGTACGGTGGAATACGCATATTCCGATCCTCAGGTAGCTATTGTGGATCCGGAAACGGGCACAATCCACGCGCTCATGCCGGGCACAACCGAAATTACCCTTTCCGTTTCCAAAAAAGTGTCCGATTCCTTCACAATCACCGTTTTGCCCGCGCCTAAGCGCATATATGTCGAAAAAAGTCATATGACCCTCGCCTGCCAAACCCGCTCCCCCTTTGGAATCGGCATAGACGAAGGCGCGCTGACCACATACACCGTCACATCCTCCGATCCCGAGCTTGTCTTTTATGAAGACGGCTTCCTCCAGTGCACTCAGAAGACCGGAAACGCAACCATAACCGTTCAAACACACAACGGCCTTTCTGCCGAATGCATTGTAGCTGTCATCGCCATGTCGGATGAAATCGTTATGGACGCCAACAAGCTTAGTCTCTCATCCGATTTTGATTATTACATTCTCTTATCCAAAGGCGCAGCGCATGACCTGAACGCGCGCATCCCGTCCATTCCCGATCTTGCATTTATCTATTCCTCCTCTCACCCGGACATTGCAAGCGTAAGCGATACGGGCCTTATCACCGCACATAAAAAAGGCGCAAGCCTCATAACCGTATCGCTTTTACCCGACTGCGAAGTTCGCGTGCTTGTTTCGGTCGAATAGCTTTTTCCCATACTTTGGGCGCACAAACGTCAAATGTTTGTGCGCCCCGTTAATTTCCTATAAATTAGTCGGAATTACTTGACGCGCAGCAGCGCACACGCTATAATAAGCACGATGAATCCCCTACAAAAAGGTCGGGATTCAATTTGGAGGATATCAATGAAACTTTCCACCCGCGCACGCTACGGGATCCACGCAATGTATGACCTTGCTCTGATGGGAAACGATAAACCTCAGCCGCTCAAGGCAATTGCAGAGCGTCAGGCGATTCCGGAAGCGTATCTTGAGCAGCTGATGCTGGTTTTAAGAAAAGAAAAGCTCGTTACATCCGTTCGCGGCGCACAGGGCGGCTACACGCTTTCCAAAACGCCCGCCGAGATCACCGTCGGCATGATTCTCCGCGCGCTCGAAGGCGATCTTTGTATGACGGACTGTCTGAAATTTGAAGACAGCTGCGAAAAATCCGGCGGCTGTCCCACAAGAATGGTCGTTCAAAAGGTGCACGACGGCGTAAACGCCATCGTGGACGGCATCACCCTTCAGGATATGATCGCAAGCTGCGATTGCCTTTAAAACAAAGGAGACACACACTATGAACAGAATTTATATGGACAATGCGGCGACCACCCGCGTGACCGAACCCGTCTTTGAGGCCATGAAGCCCTATTTCTGCGAAACTTACGGAAACCCCTCCTCTGTCCACGCTTTCGGCCGCGATGCAAGACGCGCCGTTGAGGAAGCGCGCAGGCAGGTAGCCGCCGCCCTCGGCTGCGAGGCCAAAGAAGTATACTTCACCGGCTGCGGAACAGAGAGCGACAACTGGGCCATCAAAGGCTGCGCATACGCCGCCAAAAACGGCAGAAAGACCATCGTTTCCACCACCATCGAACACCACGCGGTGCTTCACACGCTGGAGCAGCTCGAAAAGGAAGGCTTTAACGTCATCTACGTGCCGGTCGACGAAGAGGGCATCGTAAAGATGGACGAAATGGAAAAGGCGATTACGGAAGA
>JAZSFI010000500.1:0-3735 GCA_045532135.1 Clostridia bacterium
CTTGACAAGCTCGTTCAAAAAGGTGTTTTTCTTGTCCAGCATCATATAGTCAAAACGGATGCCCGATCTTACAAAAACCTTTTTGACATTCGGAAGCGAACGGAGGGATCTTAGAATATCCACATATTCGCTGTGATCCGCCTCTACATTTTTGCAGGGCGACGGGAAGAGGCACTGCCTTTGCTTACACGTTCCGCATTTCAGCTGTTTTTTGCACGCTGGATAGCGGAAATTGGCAGTAGGCCCTCCGACATCGTGAATGTAGCCCTTAAAATTCGGTTTTTTTGAAAGCATCTTTGCTTCCGCAACAATGGATTCCTTGCTTCTTGAAGTTACAATCCTTCCCTGATGAAACGTAAGCGCACAGAAATTGCAAGCGCCAAAGCAGCCTCTTTCGGAAGTGATGGAAAATTCCACCTCCTGCAGCGCGGGAATCCCTCCCTGATCGTCATAAACGGGATGCCACGTTCTCTGGAAGGGCAGCGCATAGACCTTGTCCAGCTCTTCCGTATTCAGCGGCATGGCGGGAATATTTTGAACCATGTATCTTGCGCCGTGCTTCTGCGCAATGCGCTTTCCGCGAATGGGATCCTGCTCGTTGTACTGATGAAGAAACGCCCTCGCATAAGCCTTTTTGTCCTTCATGACTTCTTCGGCGGATTCGATGACAATCGCATTCTCGGGGACGTCTTTTGTCATTATGCAGGTACCCGGAATGTCCATTTCGGAAAAGGGCTTTTTCTCCTTCATCCATTCGGCGACCTTCAGAATCGTCTTTTCGCCCATTCCGTACATAAGTACATCCGCGCCCGAATCGACCAGGATGGAGTTTCTCACGCGATCGGACCAATAATCGTAATGCGCAAATCTTCTTAAAGACGCCTCTACGCCGCCGATAGCGATGGGCAGCGCACCATACGCCTCCCGAATGCGGTTCGCGTATACAACCGTTGCGCGGTCAGGGCGCATGCCTGCTTTTCCGCCGGGTGAATATGAATCGGTATTGCGATGCTTTTTGGCGGCGGTATAGTGATTGACCATGGAATCGACCACGCCGGCCGTCACCAGAAATCCGATTTTCGGCTCTCCAAAGCGCATGAAGTCGCTTTTGTCGTGCCAGTCGGGCTGCGGAAGAAGGCAGACGCGATATCCTGCTTTTTCCAGCACGCGCGAAATAATGGCAAGGCCGAAGGACGGGTGATCGACATATGCGTCGCCCGTCACATACACAAAATCCGGCCTGTCCCAACCGCGTTTTTCCATTTCCTCTCGGGTAATCGGAAGAAATCCCTTTGTCGATCGCATGTCGTATATTCCCTCTTAAACTTGAAGTGTGTCTTTTACAATTTCGGTCATAACGTCAACCGCGCCCTTCAAAAGCTCCTCGTTTTTCTTTCCGAGTTCAAAATACGAGATGCTGGGCGGGTTTCCCGGCAGAAGACGCATGAATTTTTTATGCTTTTCCATGGCCTTGATGAGCTTCATAATATCGATATCCGCCATCATGGAAAAGCGCATGGTGAGCGTATCGCCCTTTGTCTGGATCAGATCAATGCCGATTTTTCCGGCCAGGGATTTAAGCTGGGCGATATCGATTAAGTTCATAACCGGCTTGGTCGGATCGCCAAAGCGGTCGATGAGCTCTTCAATCAAATCCTCCCTTGCGTCGTACGAGTCGATGCCAGCGATTTTTTTGTACATCTCAATGCGCATGACATCGCTTTCAACATATTCCTGCGGAAGATACGCGTCCGCCTTGATTTCGATGCGCGTCTGAATGTCGCCCTGGCTCATATCGCCGCGCATTTCGCGAACGGTGTCCTCGATCATTTTGACATATAAATCATATCCGACCGAAGCCATGTGTCCGCTCTGCTCCGCGCCCAACAGGTTGCCTGTACCGCGGATTTCAAGATCGCGCATGGCAACGCGGAAGCCCGAGCCGAACTCAGTAAATTCGCGGATGGCGCTCAACCGCTTTTCGGCATCCGGAGTAAGAACTTTATTGGGGTTGACGGTGAGATAGGCATATGCCAGGCGGTTGCTGCGTCCGACGCGTCCTCTGAGCTGATAAAGCTGCGACAGGCCGAATCTGTCGCTTTCGCAAACAATCAGCGTATTGGCGCGCGGAACGTCCAGACCCGCTTCAATAATCGTCGTACACAAGAGCACGTCAAATTTGCCTTCATAGAAATCAAGCATCACGTCTTCCAGCTGATGCTCCCGCATCTGGCCGTGTCCCACGCAGATGCGCGCCTCCGGAACGAGTTTTTTAAGCCGCTGATACATCATGTCGATCGTCTGAACGCGATTATGAAGCACATACACCTGTCCGCCTCTGGAAAGCTCCCTCAAAATCGCGTCTCGGATCAGGCCGTCCGAATATTCAACGACATAGGTCTGAACGGGATATCGCTCTTCGGGCGGCGACTGGAGAAGGGACATATCGCGGATGCCGACCATGGACATATGGAGGGTTCTGGGAATGGGCGTTGCGGAAAGCGTCAGAACGTCGATGTTCTTTTTGTACTGCTTGATGGCTTCCTTATGGGCAACGCCGAATCTCTGCTCTTCGTCAACGACAAGAAGTCCCAGATCCTTATATCCGATGTCCTTGTTTAAAAGTCTGTGCGTTCCAACAATCACATCGATCTTTCCCGCTTTCAGATCTTCGATGATTTTCTTTTGCTCGCCGCTTGTTTTAAATCGGCTCAAAGATTCAACCGTCACCGGGAAATTGTGAAAACGGTTCAGAATCGTCGCATAATGCTGCTGAACGAGAATCGTGGTCGGCGCAAGGAGAGCGGCCTGTTTTCCGTCCATGATGCACTTGAAAATGGCTCTTAACGCAACCTCGGTTTTTCCGTAACCGACGTCTCCGCAAAGCAGGCGATCCATGACTTCAGGCTTTTCCATGTCGCGTTTGATATCTTCAATCGCGGTTAATTGGTCGGGCGTTTCCTCAAACGGGAATGCATCTTCAAACTCCCTCTGCCAAGGGGTATCCGCCGAAAACGCATAGCCGCTGACAGCGCGACGTTCGGCGTAAAGCTTAATCAGATCGCCCGCAATTTCCTTGATGGACGACTTGACCTTTGCCTTCTGCTTCTGCCATTCGCCGCCGGACAAGCGGTTGAGCTTGGGGACTTCGCCTTCCGAGCCGATGTATTTCTGCACACGGTCGAGCTGATCCGTCGGAACGTAAAGTTTGTCGCTGCCCTGATAACGGATGTGCAGAAAATCCCTGAGTTTGCCTTCGCTGGACAAACGCACCGTGCCCATGTACTGACCGATACCGTGGTTTTCATGTACGACAAAGTCGCCTACGTTGAGGTCGGTAAACGCGGCCATTTTGTTGCCGGTGCGGGTAACGGCATGGGTTTTCTTTTTTCCGAGGCCGAAAATATCGGCCTCCGCCAATATGGCGAGTTTGATCTCGGGATACACAAATCCCTTTGAAACCGCGCCCGGAAGAATCACGGGAAGACCTTGCGTTAACTGCTGAGGTTCCTCTTCATAAAGCGAAACAACCTCGTTTTGCTCCATGAGAGATGCGCTCAATCTTTTTCCTCGCGCTACGCCGCCTGCAAGAAGCGCTACGCGCCAGGATTCAGACCGCCATTTTTGAATGTCGCGCGCAAGCCCTCTGATGTTTCCGGAATAACCGGTTGCGTTCATGCATTCGAATTTGAAAAGGTTTTTCACCCTGAAATCCGTCTGCTGGCGCAAAAACGG
>JAZSFI010000169.1:0-7706 GCA_045532135.1 Clostridia bacterium
GCGAAAAAGGACGGCGTTGCACGGCTGGCAGCGAAAGACGACAGCCGAATTACGCCTGTCGGCCGCATTATCAGGCTTTGCCGTATTGACGAGCTTCCGCAGCTTTAGAACATTCTTTCCGGGAGCATGACCATTGTCGGCCCCCGCCCGGAGCGCGCGGAGATTGCGGAAGAATATGAAAAAGAAATGCCATCCTTTGCGCTCAGACTTCAGGTCAAGGCGGGACTTACGGGTTATGCACAGGTTTATGGAAAATATAATACGCAGCCGTATGACAAGCTGCAGATGGATCTTTTGTACATCAACAATATGTCCATTATCCGGGACATTCACCTCATGTTTGCAACGGTCAAAATCCTGTTTATAAAGGAAAGCACGCAGGGTGTGAATGAGAATCAGACAACCGCGATATCTGAAAACATGAAAATGGATTCGCAAAGGACGGGAGGTGCGAAAAAATGACGGAGTATTCCATTCTTATGTCCGTGTATTACAAGGAAAAACCCGAGTATTTTCGCGCTGCCATCCAAAGCATGATCGATCAGACAAAAAAGAGCAACGATTTTGTGATTGTTTGCGACGGTCCATTGACGGATGAGCTGGAAGAGGTTCTTTTGTGGGCGAAGGACACGCTGAGAGAAGGACTTCAGATTGTGCGCCTATCTCAAAATTGCGGCCTCGGAAGTGCGCTGAATGCCGGACTTGAACGCGTTAAAAATGAGCTTGTCGCGCGTATGGATTCCGATGATGTTTCCCTTGAAAACCGCTGCGAAATGCAGCTTAACGCGTTTGAGGAGCATCCGGAGATTTCCGTTATGAGCGGAACCGTCGAAGAATTTACAGATAATGTGGAGAATATAACCGCCCGGCGCGTACTTCCCGAAAAGCATGCGGAAATCCTCGCGTTTTCAAAAACGCGCAATCCCTTTAACCATCCGTGCGTTATGTTTAAAAAAAGCGCGGTAGAGCCCGCCTGCGGCTATCAGGACATGCATTTCTTGGAAGATTATTACCTTTGGGTGCGCATGCTTCTAAACGGAGAAAAGGGAATGAATCTCAAGATTCCTTTGCTTCGCATGCGTGCAGGCTTTGACATGTACAGGCGAAGGGGCGGCGTGAAATATGCCCTTATGCAGATCAGACTCTTTTCCTTTATGCGGAAAAACGGCATGATCTCGCGGATGCAGTTTTTGAAAAACGCATGCGTGCGTATATGCTCGGCGCTCATTCCTGCGCGCTTTCGCCAATATCTGTTTATCAAGCTTTTGAGAAAATAGAAAACGACTTGCCGGTGACCTCGGCAAGGCGAGGTTTTTATTTCCAGCTTTCCTGAATTTCATTATACATTTTGACCGTTCCGATGTCCACACATTCGCCGTCATAGAGATAAGCGCGGACTTCTTTTCGCTTATACAGCCATTCGGGAAAATGTCCGGGCGAGTCGGGATTATTGCCTTCCTGAATATATGTGCTGAAAAGAGGCAGGGTTTCGCGAGCGTAGATATATTCGGCGTAGGCGGCAATATCGCTTTTGGGGTTTGTCGGTTTTTCCTCAAGGTCGATGACGCGACCGTTTTCATCAAGCTGCAAAATGGCATAGCGGCGCCGCTCTTCAACATCCGCCATTTTTCCTGCAAGCAGAAGATCGCATCTATGGGAGGCAAAATCGGCAAAAAAATTGGTAAGCTTTTCGGACAAAAGATTATCGGAAGCGGCGACAAACAGATCGTCGTCGATCTTTGCGTTTTCAATAACGAAAAGGATGTCGCCGATTGCGCCCAGACGGTTTTCGTTTGAGGTTGTTTGATCGTTCCAGACAATGATCTTCTGACGGTAGCCGGGCTGTGCGGTTTCAGCCCATTTGACGAGCTGATCATAAAAGCGGGCGTTTGAGACGATATGAATTTCGTCAATCACGCTTTCAGATGTAAATGCATCCAGCAAATGCTCAAGAATCGGCTTTTTTCCCACGGTCAAAAGCGCTTTTGGCATATTCTCGGTTAACGGATACAGGCGCGTCGCATATCCGGCGGCCAGAATGATCGCTTTCATGAACACAACCTCCTTATGATTAATTTAATTATATCACAGAAGAGAGGTTTTGTCCACATTGGAAAAGCATACGTGAGTGTGTACCCTTTATGTTCGTTTTCTGCGCTTGGGTGGCGGCGCGGAATAGCCTTTTACGCGCGTGGCTTCCTTCATTTCAAGCCCGGTCATGTAATCAAGCTGCCTGGGCTCAAATTCTTCGTGCTCTCTTTGACGGGTCATTGAAGTATAATCCCAGGTAGCATCGAGTGCATCTTTTCGCCACGGTCTTCGCTCCCACCAGTATCCGCGGAATGGATCGCGCGTGATGTTCATCCAATCGAGAAGTTCATCGTGCATTCTGTCACGGATATCGGCGCATGCAGGATCGTCGATTCGGTTGATCATCTCATTTGGGTCGGTTTCAAGATCATAAAATTCATCTTCGCACAGAAGATTTATGCACAGCTTGTATCTTGCGTTAATTGCGCCGCGCATCGGCTGAAAACCGCCGAAACCGTCATGATCGACTTCATAGCGGCCAAACTCCACAAATACGGTTTCGCTTTTGTAGTCGGGGCGGAAGATGCGCCTAAGACTTTTTCCTTCCATCCATTTGCCTTCGGGAAGACCGAAATAGTCAAGCAAGGTTGGCGTAATGTCAATATGACTTACGGGATGCGGGAAGACTTCGCCCGCTTTTGTGAAGCCAGGCCAGCGCAGCATAAAGGGAATGCGCGTGATCTCATCATACAGGCAAGGCCCCTTTGCGAACAAGCGGTGGGAGGAAATCGCATCACCGTGATCAGAGGTATAAAGAACAAAGGCGTCTTTTGCGCATTTGTCGATTTCACAGATTACACGGCCGATTTCGCTGTCGATAAAAGAATTGCAACCGAAAAAGTGCCTCAGACCGTCGCCGCCCAGCGTTTCGGGCGCGTTTTTGTAAAGGCGATCCTGCGCCCAGGCTTTTTGGTGCGAGGGCTTTCCTTCAAGGGTGTCGTCCACGTTTTCGCTGCGCGGGAATTCAAAACCGCGGAAAAGTTCGGGATAGGGCTTGGGGCAAAGCGCCGGATCGTGCGGCTCGTCATAAGAGACGACCAGAAGAAAATCTTCATTTTTATATCGGTTCAGAAAATGGAGCGCGCGCTCAGTTACGCGCGCGCCGAAAGTGAATTCGCGCGCGATGCCTTCCTCCGTATCCACGTTGTTTGCGTTTCGGCTGAACAAACGCTCTACCTCGGTCAGCTCTTCAAGATACGTTTTCATGTCATACCAGTATTCATTATCCCATCCGTCAGGGCAGCGTCCGAGACCGAAATAATCTCCGCCGTCCAAATGCCATTTCCCGATAAACGCGCAGTGAACGCCGGCGGGGGAGAGGCGCTGGGCTACGGTTTTCACATTTTCGTACAGCGCGACGCTGTTGGTCCAGCTTCCGTTGGAATGCGGAAACAGCCCTGTGAAAATGGCGGATCTTGCAGGCCCGCAGACAGGCTGCGTTGTAAAAGCCCTTTCAAAACGAAGCGCAGTTTCGCTGAACGCGTCAAGGCAGGGTGTGCGCATTTCGGGATATTTATAGCAGCCGACCATGTCGTATCTTTGGGAATCCGTCATGATAATGATGGCTTGATTTGGCATGAAAGCGCCTCCTTATTTGATGTATGGCTATATTATACCGAATCTAAACCAATTCGGCAATATGTGCGCGATTGACAACGGTTATTTTAAGTCGTATACTATCATTGTAATTACAATGGATTATTATACGCTTGGAGGAATCGCGATATGGTATTTTCCAGCCTTACGTACTTGCTCTTTTTTATGCCGCTTGTACTGGGGCTTTATTTTCTGAAGGACAATATTCGCTGGAGAAACGGAATACTGCTGATTTCATCGCTGCTGTTTTACGGTTGGAGCGATCCTGTGTGGATTCTGGCGATGCTGTTTTCGACATTTTTGAATTTCTATTGCGCGCTTGCAATTTCTAAAACGGAAAACACAGGGAAAAAGAAAGCGTGTCTTTTAATTGCGCTTCTGGGCTCTTTGGGCTTTTTATTCTATTTTAAATACAGTGCGTTTACGGTCAATACGTTTCTTGCGATCTTTGGCATTTCTTACCGGATGCCTTCGCCTGTTCTGCCCATCGGTATTTCCTTTTACACTTTTCAGGTGCTTTCCTATACGCTGGACGTTTACTGGGAGAAAACGCCGGTTCAGAAAAAGCCGATGCGCCTGCTTTTGTATGTCTGCTGTTTTCCGCAGCTGATTGCCGGGCCGATTGTAAGATATCAGGACGTTGAAAAGCGGCTTGGAAGCCGATACACTTCGCCGGACGATTTCCAGGCAGGCATGCGCAGGTTTGCTGTCGGCCTTGGTAAAAAGGTTTTGCTTGCAAACATTGCCGGAAAAGCTATGACGGAGCTTACCCTTGCAGGAACGGGTGCATCTGTATCCGTTGTCGGTGCGTGGATGGCAGCGTTTTTATATGCGCTTCAGATTTACTTTGACTTCTCCGCATATTCGGACATGGCCATCGGTATGGGACGAATCTTTGGATTTACTTATCTTGAAAACTTCAACTATCCCTATATTTCTCGCTCTGCCGGCGAATTTTTCCGCCGCTGGCATATTTCTCTTGGCACATGGTACAGGGAATACCTGATGTATCCGTTGATGCGTTCCCGCGCGATGACGCGCCTTAGCTTGAGGAAAAGCAAAAAGCATTCCCGCATGTACTATAGAAACATGGCGACCATCATCTGTACGCTGATTGTCTGGGCGACGACGGGTCTTTGGCACGGCGCAAACTGGAACTTCATCGTCTGGGGTCTTTATTATGGCGTTATGATGGTTTTGGAGAAATTCGTGTTTGGAAAAATTCTCTTAAAAACACCGGAGATCATTAAGTGGTTTTTGACGATGATTGTCGTACTGATCGGATATGTGATTTTCTATTACACCGATTTTGCGCTGGTAATCGAGCATGTGCTTGCCATGATCGGCCTTTCGGCAAAGGGCGGGCTGCACTTTACGAGCTTTATTGATGAAAGCGCAGTTCGCGTATTCAACACCTATTGCGTGTTTATGATCATCGCTTCGCTTTGCTGTCTTCCGTTCAAGGAGGCATACGATAAACTGTGGGAAAAGAAAAAGGAACTGCGCGTTTTCATGAATGCCGCGGGAACGGTGCTCTTGACTTTGGTTCTGATTCTTTCCGTATTGTTTCTGGTGGGCGAAAGCTTTAACCCGTTTATTTATTTCCGCTTTTAAGTGCTGGAGGAATTATGAAACACCGATTTTCATTTGTGCTTACGCTGTGGTGGGTATTGCTTCTTGCCGTCACAGGCGTTTTGATGTTGATTTTTGCGCCTAAGAACGAGCGCGTTTCGGATGTGGACAACCGCATGCTTGCCGGCGTTCCCAGGCTTACGGGGGAAACCGTGCTTTCTGCGGAATTCATGCAGGGCGTGGACAGCTGGCTTTCCGACAGCTTCTTTGCGCGCGAGGATATCGTTTCCTTCACCAAGAGCCTGTTGGCTTCAACGGCATTTGAAAGATACGAAAAGGACATTGAAGCGCAGCTGGCCAAAGAGCAGGAGGAAGCCGAAAAACGCCTTCAGGCGCTGGAAGAAAGCGAAAATGTTTTAAAGCAGGAACAGGAAGCGACGGAAGAGATTCCAAATTCCGAAACGCTTGACGATTCTGATTCAGGCGCATTGAATGCGCAGGCCGCAGAAACGCCTTCAGATTCGCAGGAACAAGAGAATGATGCGATTTCGGATGAAGACAGCGGGGATGAGGAAAACGACGAAGTCATCCATGGAACCGCGTATCTTTGGATGGAGAAAACCGACGGAACGCGAGAAAATCTGTATACCTTTTCTGAAAAGAACATCGATACCGTCGCCAAAATGCTCAACGCCTACAGGGATGCGCTGGGCGAGGACGGAACGGTTCACTATATGCAGATTCCCTACTCCACAACGGCATACAGATGGCTGAGCAACCAGGAGAAATACTGCGGATGGGGCTGCAATGTGGAGGATGCGCTCAGAAGCCGCGTAAACGACGGCGTGTATATCCACAATATTCCGGAGATTTTCGAGGAACCGCTGAGAAACGGGGAATATCTCTACTTTAAATCGGACCATCACTGGGCTCCGAGAGGCGCGGCGCTGGCATGCAGCGCGATTATGGCCTCTCAGGGCTATCCCACTGTGGACTATGACGATTACAACTACCTTGTTTACAACAAGTTCTACGGATCGCAGTTTGATGCTTCCGATCCGGAAAAGATGAAAAGGAAAACCGATACGCTTGAGATATGGTATCCAAAGCTGCCTGAGCGCCACTATGTTGTTGAGCGGCTGACGAAAATGAAAGAGCATGAGCTCATGGATTATGAGCGCAGAAACTACAGGGCGTATCTTTACGGTACACTCGGCCCCTGGCGCCTGATTGATACCGGCTATTCCACCGGACGCGTCGCTCTGATTATCTGCGATTCATACGGAACAGCGTTTGCGCCGTATCTTCTGCCGTATTACGACACAGTCGTAATGACGGACTTGCGGCCGGATTATTATGACAAATCAGCTGCGGGCGGTTCGGTAAGGGATTATATTGAGCAGTACGGTATAGATGATGTGTATATGGTGCTCAGTACAAACTCCGGCGTCCACAAGCAGTATTCGCTCAGCTATATGATGAAATACCTTGATTAAAGTGGGATAGCGGTATGAACAAAAAGGATAAAGCGCGCATTATGATGCGCAGAAAAAAGGAAAAGAAGTTTGCAGGCGCGGTTTTCAAAATCAGCGTGATTTTAGCTGCATTCCTTTTGGTCGTTATAATCATTGTTGTTGAGGCGGCGCCGTCCTTCATTCGTCCAAAGATCAAGCATGCGCTCGCTGCCCGCGATTTTGAAAGCGCGGAAAAGCTGGCAGGTTATATCGGAGAAGAAGAGGCAGCACAGACAAACCAAAAAATCCGTTATATCCAGGCGGAGGACCTTCTTCAAAGCGGACAGTACGACGAAGCGGAAAACATGTTTTCGATGCTTGGCGCATACGAGGATTCGGCAACGCGCGTGATGCAGGTTCGCTATAAGAAGGCGGAACATGTTCTGAACGAGGGCCGATACGAGGAAGCGGCGGCGCTTTTTGCCCGCGTAAGCGGTTATCTGAACGCCATGGAAATGAGAAGCGAGGCCTACTATCGTCTGGCGGATGAGAAAATCTCTCAGGGCGCGCTGGATGAAGCGATGCAGATTTTTACCATGCTCGGCGATTATTCCGACAGCGCGCAAAGGCGCGTTCAGACGGCAATCGAACTGACCGGAATTGAAGACGGCGAGTTGGCGCTTATCGCAGCAAGCGGCCTTACGCAGGAAGAACTCGAGGCGCTGAACAAACTGAATGAGTTTCGTGAGAGCATTTTGCGCGGTTGGCTTGCCGTTGGATATGAACACACGGTGGCAAGAAAGGCGGACGGAACCTGTGTTGCCGTCGGCGACAACACATACGGACAGATCGAAGTGAGCGCGTGGCAAAACGTAGTCTGTATTGATGCAGGCGCGGCGCACACCGCGGCGCTGCTTGAAGACGGAACTGTGGTTGCGTGCGGCGACAACACATACGGACAGACGAATGTAGCTGATTGGACGAATGTGAAGG
>JAZSFI010000383.1:0-6983 GCA_045532135.1 Clostridia bacterium
TTCCGCGTCTGTGCATGAAGATCAACGATATGCGCCGATTGGGATCTGCAGCGTATGACCTTTGCTGCGTTGCGGCTGGCAGATACGATGCATTCATTGAACTCAATCTCCTGCTTTACGACATTGCCGCAGGCGTATTGATCGCCCGCGAGGCAGGCGCAATGACGAGCGGATGGTATGAAGATAAGGATTTGCTTGAAAGTGGGCATACCTTAGCCGCCGCGCCGGGCGTGTTTGACTGGCTCAGGGAAGAGGTTCAAAGATAAAGAGACGGCGTTTTGTTTTGAATTTTTGCCGGGATACACAAAAAAACAAAGTCTGCGCTTTGATACGCAGACTTTCATTTATTGGAAAACGATTATTTTCCTTCGTTCAGCCATGCCTCGGCATTGGCGGCGGACATGCGCTTGATGCCCTCTTCGGGGTACTTCGATTCGGCGCCGCCGTGCGTGTAGAGGAAAAACTTGCCGCCTTCGGTCTTGAACAGGCACTCTTCGTAACCGGCGGGATCGCCGAATGAGCCGAAAACGTGCTTGTCGATGAATGCGGAAGCTTCGGTATCGTATTCCACTTTGCAGATAACCTTTTTCATGGGTGTTCCCTTTCCTTTTTTGTCGCAGCGAGTCTGCGAGTTGATATGCGTGTGTTTACGCACCTGCCTTTAAAAGCAGGTGCTTATTTTATCACAGATTTACGCCTTTGGCAATGCTTCTTTTCGAAAGATTCACATAAGCTGCCGCTTGGCAAGCCCGGGTTGATTTTTCTGGCAAATCTGATACAATGATATAGGAAAATAAATGTTTTAAGTGCGCGTATTTGCGCAGGAAAGGAAAGATATGTTTATCAAGGGCTTTACGTACGGCTTTGACGGAAGAAAGGGCATGTATCAGACAGACGAAGCCGCGCTTTCGATCGAAAGACTGGCGCTTCTGGGCGGAGACTGGGCGGCGCTGGCGTTCGTTATTCATCAGGATTCGTTTTCCTCCACAATTATCCGTCCGGACTACCGGTATACCGTGACGGACAAGGATGTGTATATTGCGGTAAAACGACTGCACGATCAGGGGCTGAAGGTGTGCATGAAGCCCATGATCAACTGCATGGACGGCGTGTGGCGCGCGCACATTCAATTTCCGGAAAGAGAATCCGGAAGAAAGGACTATTGGCAGGAGTGGTTTGACTGCTACACTGCATTTTTGTGCCACTATGCGGAAATCGCCGAGGATACAAAATGCGAAATGTTCTGTGTGGGCTGTGAAATGCTCGGAACCGAGCCGCAGGAAGCGCATTGGAGACGGGCGATTGAGGAGGTCAGAAAGATTTACCACGGACCGCTTGTCTACAACACCAATCACGGAAAGGAATTCGGCGTAAATTGGTGGGATGCGGTGGATTACATCGGAACGAGCGCCTATTACGGCGTTGGAAAGACGCCGGGCGACAGCATGGAAAATATGCTGGGCGAATGGGAAAAGCAGAAGGCGCGCCTGAAAAAGCTTTCTGAAGACAACGGCGGAAAGCAGATCATCTTTATGGAAATCGGCTGCAGAAGCGCAAAAGGCTGCGCGATGATGCCGTATGATTTCAGCCACAGGGAGTTTCCCTATGACGAAGATGAGCAGGCCAATTTCTACGAAAGCTGCATGAAGGCCATGTGGAATGAACCTTGGTTTGCCGGCTTTTTCTGGTGGGACTGGTATACGTTCCTTCCCGAAAGGCAGCCTGAGATGGGCTTTTCCGTGGTCGGAAAGAAAACGGAGAAGCTGCTTCAGACGTGGTATAAAAAAGACAGAAAAGAATAAAAACCGGCCGGATGAAATTCATCATCCGGCCGAATTTTACAGATTCAGAAGCACAATCGACGCTATGCCCATCGCATATCCGATATACTGATAGCGTGTAAAGCGCTCTTTGTAGGCGATAAAGCCCAAAAGGAACGATGCGATCATCGAAAGCGCGGAATAGGTGGGATACAAAACGATGTTCGGGAGATTTCCGATGATAACGATCATCAGAAGATTGAGACATGCGTTGGCTGTGCCGTTGAGAAGCGTGTACGGAAGGCAGACGCGCATTTCTTTTCTGACGTTTCCGGTGGTCAGAAACACATAAGCGAACAGGAGGATCACGGATTCGGAAAGCGCGATAATCATGAATTCGTGTCCATAGCTGTCGCCCAGCGCGACTTTATGCATGTTCTGGGCAGCGGAACACAATCCGTTTCCCAAAAACGCGATCATGACCCAGATGAACCATTTCACGGAGAAAGTGTTTTTTTGATCAAATTTCAGATTGACAAGCGCGATGGCGGCAAACAGAAGCGCCATACCGATGACCGTGACCGCCGTTACGGTTTCGCCGCGCATGATGCCAAGCGCCGTTGGAATGACGAGCGAACAGGAAATGATCATATTGGTCAGGGTGATCGTTCCGTGACGGACAGCTTCTACCGTGCCCACCCATGCGGAGGCATAGCATACGCCGAATACCAGCGCATAGGGGAGAAGCTTAGGCGTGAATTCAAGCTTGAATCCTGAGGTGATCAGAAAAAACAAAAGCGCGATCAGAGACGTAACTGCGGAAAAAAGCCCGGCGTTGGGCTGCGGACTTTTCAGATTATACTGCTTTTGCGAGACGCTCTGAAGAATGCCGGTAAAAGGGAGAAGGAATAAAATGAGATAATAAAGCAAGGTACGCGCCTCCCGTTTCTTTGGTATAGCATGATTGTATCACACGGGACGTAAATCATTCAACCATAGATATTGCCTGTTTTTGCGAAGGGAATCTGCCTAAGCGGCAATTTATGCGAACGTCTTTCGCAGCCTAAGGGAAAAGCCGGGGTTTTCCGGTGAAATGTGGAAAAACTTTGTAAAAGGGTTTGCATCGCGCGGCAAATTGGAGTATAGTATTTATGAATGAAATATCACCCGGCTGCATGTGCGTCCGGGGAAGGAGACGATACATATGATCAAAAAGTATTCCGCGCCGCTGATTTACCAGCGCGCCGACCCGTGCATTTTGCTTGCGCCCGACGGATTTTATTATTTCACCGCGTCCGTTCCTCAGTTTGACCTTGTGGAGCTTCGCCGCGCAAAGACCATTGAGGAGCTGCCCGAGGCAGAAACCCGCGTTGTCTGGCATAAGCCTGATGAAGGCGCGATGAGCAAATATATCTGGGCGCCTGAAATTCATATTGTGGACGGAAAATGGATGATTTATTTTGCCGCCGCATCCGAAGAGCCGGACGATATGGGCGTTTTCAGCCACAGAACCTATGCCCTCATGTGCGAGGATGAAAATCCCATGACGGGCAAGTGGGAGCTCAAGGGGCAGATGAAAACCGGCTGGGAGTCCTTCACCATTGACTCAACCACGTTTGAAGCAAACGGCAAGCGCTATTTTGTCTGGGCGCAGAGGGACTACGATATTCCCGGAAACAGCAACCTTTATATCGCCGAAATGCTGTCTGCAACGAGCCTCAAATTGCCTGCGACGCTTTTGTCCGTGCCCGAATACGACTGGGAATGCCACGGATTCCTTGTAAATGAGGGCGCTTCGGTGTTAAAGCACAACGGAAAGCTCTTTATGACTTATTCCGGCTCCGCTACCGACGAGCGCTACGCCATGGGTCTGCTTGTTGCCGATGAAAATGCGGATCTTCTAAAGAAAGAGTCGTGGAAAAAGAGCCCCGTTCCCGTCATGGTGACCGACCCTGAACACAATATTTATGGCCCCGGCCACAACAGCTTTACCAAAGACGCCGACGGAAACGATCTTCTCGTCTTCCACGCCCGCCCCTATCCGGGCTTTAAGGGTACGCCGCTTTCCGATCCAAACCGTCACGCCCACGTGTGGCCGCTTTTTTACGACGAGAACGATTTCCCGATTTTCAATTAAGAAAAGGTCTTGCGCACCGATCAGGATGCGTAAGACCTTTTTTCATTTGACGATTGCGTCAACCCGGTTTGTATATCCGTCTTCGTCAATGGGTACATGCGTCATACTTGAAACGGCGCTTTTAATGAGTGTCAGGGAAAGATCGTTTTCAGCGCATTCGGGCGTAAAAAGTTTTCCTGTGTACAGGAAGGACATCGTCAACTCCTCGTCCTTTTGCGAATAAGCGGTTGAAACGGAGAGCTTGAATCCGTCTTCAAGGTTCGGAAGCAGAATCTGCATGCACATTTCTTCAAACAGGGTCTGCGCGCGATAAATGGTTTTTTGGGAAATCAGGTTTTTACGTCCGAACTGTTCGATTTCGGTAACCATACCAATGAAGTCGAAATCGCGGTTCGTGATGGTCTTCTCATGCACCTTCAGGCGGCGGATGAATCGGATGGTTTTCTCTTTTTTCGGATGATCAAAGATTTCCTCCGGCGTGCCTTCTTCATAGATGCCGCCTTCGTCCATATAGAAAACACGGTTTGCAATCTCTTTTGCAAAGGACATTTCGTGAGTGACGATCATCATGGTAAGACCTTTTCGGGCGAGATCCTTGATGACAGCCTGCACTTCGCCAACCATCGTGGGGTCAAGCGCGGAGGTAGGCTCGTCAAAGAGAATGATTTCCGGATCCATCGCAAGCGTTCTTGCAATGGCGACGCGCTGCTTCTGACCGCCGGAGAGATTGTTCGGGTAGACAAAGGCCTTATCCGCAAGGCCGACCATCCTGAGAAGGTTCATGCCTTCATCGTAGGCTTGCTGCTTGGGTTTTTTGAGAAGATCCACCGGCGCTTTCATGATGTTTTCAATGACGGTCAAATGCGGAAAAAGATTAAACGCCTGAAACACCATGCCCATTTTGCGGCGGACTTTGGAAATATCGCACTTTTTCGCTGTGATGTCCTGCCCGTTTACAATGATTTTTCCTGAGGTCGGGGTTTCAAGCATGTTGATTAAGCGGATCAGCGTAGATTTTCCGGTTCCGGACGGACCGATGATGGAAATCACGTCGCCTTTATGAATCTCGGCGTTTACATCTTTCAGCGGCGTTACATTGGGATACGCCTTTTTGAGGTGCTGAAGCGTAATCATCTGACTACCCCCTTCAAAATATTTTTGTCCTTTCGGCGCAGGTTGTCCGTCTTTTTCTGAAGGACTGACAGAAGTGCCGCCGCGCCCCACGTGATCAGGAAATAAATGACTGCGACCGCCAGAAGCGGGAACATGGCTTCGTAGGTGTTGCTCCGAATGATATCGCCCATTTTCGTCAGATCATTAACCGCAATGTAGCCCACGACCGACGTGGCTTTGATCAGCCCGACCGCTTCCGCTGCAAACGTCGGAAGAAAGGCTTTGAGGCTTTCGGGAAGGATGATTTTAAAGAAGGTTTGATTTCGGTTGTATCCCAGAGCGTAGGCAGCTTCCGTCTGTCCATGGTCTACGCTTTCCACGCTCAGGGCAAGATGCGAGTAGACGAAAGAGCCGAATGTCAGGATGAATCCCAAAATGGCCACCCATATGCCGTTTATGTCGGATTTTCCGAATGCGACATAGAAAAGCAGCATGAGAATGACGAGCGTCGGCGTTCCGGCGATGATCCGTCCGTAGATTTTGACAATTGCCTTTACAAGATTTGAAACCGCGCGGTATTTCGTGCGTGATGCGAGATACAGGGCAAAACCAAAGATGCTTCCGCCGATGATCGCGCCTGCGCTGATCAGAGCGGTTATTGAAAGGCCTTCCAGAATCAGTTTCCAGCGGCTTTCCCGGACAAACGTCTTTTCAAAGCTTTCCTGAATCGATTCCCAAAAGCTTTTTTCCTCGCCGCCCTGATCGTACACAACCATAACTACGTCTGCAACCACGTACGGTTCACAGAAATTGACGCTTTCCTTGCGTTCCTCGGTCATGTAAATGCCGCAGGAAACCACGTCGTATTTTTCGCTCTTCAAACCTGCGACGCCCGCCGTCCATTGGGCGGATTCGAATGAAGGCTGATAGCCGTATTCCTTGCAGAAATGATACAGAAGCTCGATTTCAAAGCCTGCATATTCATTATTTAAAAGATATACAAAAGGCTTTCTCGACAAATCCACGGCAATTCTGAGCGTTTTTTCATTGCCGGACAAATCGGGAAGCTTGGGCATTTCCGCAGGCTCCGTATCCTCGCACCAATATTCCCACATACGATCGTACAAGCCGCTTTCCCTGATGTTTTCAAGGAAGTCGTTCATTTCCTTTTGGAGCGTTTCGCCCGTTTCATTCTTTCCAAAAGCGATTCCGATGTCCACTGTGCAGTCGGGAACGGGAATCCAGTTCAATCGTTTATCCGTACGCCTGACAGCGCTGAGATTTGGTATGTCCAATAAAAAGCCGTCAATTTTTCCCTGTTTTATGCACTGGAAAAGGTCGTTGAAGGACGGATAGGAATCCCGTTTTGCATTCGGGAAAAGTTCTTTGGATATGCCGTCGTACAAAGAGCCGTCGATCACGCCCAGTGTGGCGTTTTCAAAATCAGAAAGCGTGCGCATGGTTTTTTCGGGCGCAGGAACCACAAGAACAATGTCCTCCGTATGGTAGGGATTTGAAAAGGACATCGTTTCCTTTCGCTCCTGTGTGATGGTCACGCCGGAGCCTGCCATGTCGTATCGCCCCTGTTCGATGCCGGACAGGATGCCGCCGAAGGAGGTTGATTCAACGACAAGGTCATACCCGAATTCGCGCGCAAAAAGAATCATGATTTCAACGTCAAAACCGGTATATTGTCCGTTTTTGACATAGGCAAACGGCTTTACAGAGGGTTCAATGGCAAAAAGCAGCTTACCCTTTTCGCCAGTGAATCCGCTCAAAGGAAGAAGCTCCTCAGGCTCCGTTTCGTTAAACCACTTGTCGCTCAGCATGCCAATGCGTCCGTCTTTAAAAATACGGTCCAGAAACTCATTGAAATCATCGGCGATGCTGGGGGCTGCATCTTTTCCAATCAGCATGCCGTATTGGCTGACCATCAGCGGCTCGTCAATGCGCACAAACGCCATACCCTCCCG
>JAZSFI010000022.1:0-1654 GCA_045532135.1 Clostridia bacterium
TGAGCGCGATTGCTCGTAGCTTACAACCTCATACTCGCGGTAGTTGCCGATATACGCAGGCAAAAGCGCAATCAGCGCAAGGCCGCAAATTTCGAAAAAGAAGATCATAAAAGCGTAGAAAACATTCGTCATCAGCCAGCCGGAGACAACAATGAACGGCGGAAACAGCGCAAGCACGTATAAAAGCGTGCGCCTCATGCGGCTTAAAAGTCGTTTCATACTCTATACCCCCTTTTGAGCAAAAGAAGGCTCACCGTGTTTCCGCGCAGACGCAATTCGTTCATCTGCGCGCGGATTTCATCGGTTTCATAAAAGCTCAGGATCAGAATGTCCTCGCCCGTCAGATTGTTAAGGCTTTCCATGTACGTTTGAAAGCTCAGTTCCCTGTGCAGCATCATGCGCGCCATGGTATCCAGAATCAGATTCATCTGTTCGCTTCCCGAACGTGAGGGAACAAACACGCATTCACCCGAACCTGCCATGCCGTTTAAGCATGCATTGGAGGAAAAACCGGCCTGCATGCCGCTGCTTAATGCACGAACGCACATGGTTGCGGCGATTCGGATGGCCTGCTCCATGTTTTCAGCTTCATTTTCGCCCACATCCGCCCACTGGTTGTCGCTGGTCTGAATGTTCAAAACCACCATCGCCCTCGGATCGGACGTAAAATCATGCACCTTCACGCGCAGATCGCCCGTACGCGCGCTGGCGCGCCAATGAACGTCCTTTAAAGAATCGCCCGCCCTGTAATCGCGGATTCCGTTTACCAAAAACGGGTCGGGCATGATCCAGCGCCTGACGGTCAGATCGCCCAGCCATTTGTGCGCAGGATCAGGAAGCTCGTTTTCGCTGAGAATTCTCGGATACACGGTGATGGCACAGTCGAGATTCATCTGTCTTTCGCGTTTGGACATGGAAAACAGATCGCCGCACGTTACAACCACGCTGCCAGCGTCATATACGCCGCGTTTTTTTAAAATAACCTCGTGGTGACGGGTGATTTTAAGCATGGGCGACAAGTAGAATATGCTTTTGTGATACAGTCCGCCGCTCACCTCGTGAGCGTCCAGCTGCTCTTTTTCAAAATGCAGCTGCTTGGGAATGCGGGATTCGGCGCGAAGCCACGGAACCGGCAGCATCTTTTTGTTTTCGATGCTTTCAAGAAGTTCCGCCCGCTCCCCTTCAAACGCATTTGATCTGTCGAAGCGGCGCGTATAGGTGAGCTTTCGGAAATTAAAATGGCTGAACACCGCCGCCTGCAAAAGCGCAAAGACGATGGTCATCGCCACCAGCCATAAAACGCTCATGGTTTATTTCTCCATATTTTCAGTCGGCGTTTCCACTTCGGACAGAATGTTTTTGATTGCTTCCTCCTGCTGTCCCGTCTGACCGTAAGCAGCCCTTACGGAAAGCCTGTGCGCAAGCACGGGGATTGCCAGCGCCTTGACGTCGTCGGGCGTGACAAAATCGCGTCCGTTCAGCATGGCATAGGACCGGCAGGCGCGCATGAGCGCGATCATACCGCGCGGGCTGACGCCCAGAAGCACGCCGGGCGCGGTGTGCGTTCTTTCGCAGATAGAGGCGATGTATTCAAGAACCGGCTGTGAGACCCTGCATGCCTGAACCGCCGCCTGCGCCTTTATCAGATCTTCCT
>JAZSFI010000123.1:0-2662 GCA_045532135.1 Clostridia bacterium
CTGCGTTACTCCGTGGAATCCAAGCTGAAGGGCTTCGCCGAGGGCATCGTTCCCGGCGACAACGCTCCTGAAATGGGCCGTACCATGGAAGAGTCCGAGCTCGCCGCCAAGTACCTGCAGGATGCCGGCTACGATATGCTCAATGCCGACAACGGCACTTATGACTCCTGGTACTGGTCGCATCCGCCGATGTATATGCCGCAGAACTGCAACCTGGACGATGTTTCGCACATTAAAAAGTTTGTTACCATCCCTGTGGTATGCGCCGGCCGCATGGAGCCGGACGTCGGCGCGCAGGCCATAACGGATGGGCGCATTGACGCCATCGGCGTTGCAAGGCAGTTCCTGGTAGATCCGGAGTGGATCACGAAGCTCATCGAAGACCGCGTGGGAGTCATCAAGCCCTGCATCTGCTGTCACAGCGGCTGCTTCAACTTCTCTTCTTCCAAAGGGCACTACAACACGCAGGATCTGACGGACACCATGGGTCTTGCCCGCTGCGCACTGAACGCAGAAACCATGCAGTCCAAAAAGCACTACATTAAAAAAGCCAGGAAGATTAAGAATATCGCCGTCATCGGCGGCGGCATCGGCGGCATGGAAGCTGCCATCGTCTGCGCCAAGCGGGGTCACAAGGTAACCTTGTACGAAAAATCCGGCGAATTGGGCGGTGTGTTTATCGCTGCCGCCGCGCCCAGCTTCAAGGAAAAGGATCGCGCCCTGATTGCATGGTACCGTCGGGAGATCACCCGCCATCCAATTACCGTCAAGCTGAACACCGAAATCAAGAATATCGAATCTCTGGGTGCGGATGAAGTCATCATCGCCACCGGCTCTACCGCCAACCGCATTCCCGTTCCCGGCGCAGACAAGGCCATTCAGGCCGTGGATTTCCTGCTGGGAAAAGCGGCGGTAGGACAAAATGTAACCATTATCGGCGGCGGCCTGACCGGCTGCGAGATCGCCTATGAATTGTACCTTGAGGGCAAGAACCCCACCATCGTGGAGATGCAGGATGATCTCATCACCACACCCGGTATCGCCCTGGCCAACACCAGCTTCCTGAGGGACTTCTTCAAGGCAAACCATGTGCCCGTGTATCTCGAAAGCGGTGTTAAGGAAATTAAGGACGGCACCATTGTTGCTTCGGACAAGGACGGAAAAATCTTTGAAATCCCCTCCGATAATGTCATCCTGTCCGTAGGCTATAAGCCTGCTCCGCTTACCAAAAAGGCAAAGAACGTTCACATCATCGGCGACGCATTCAAAGTCGGCAATCTCCGCTCCGTCATCTGGCAGGCGTGGGACGTTGCCATGAAGCTGTAAATAAGGAGGAAAATTCCAATGGCCATGTTTCTGACCCCTGAACAACAGGAAATTCTGGACGGCAAAAAGGGCGAAGTGATGCAGAAAGTCATGAAAACCCTTGTTCAGTACGGCGAAGTTTTCGGCGCAGACAAAATGGTGCCGGTAACAAGCAAATATAACCACTTAGTCACCAGCTTCGGCTTAAAAGCGCTGGGTCCGGTATATGATCTTATGAACAAATTAATCGATGCAGGCGCGATTTCCAAGCAGCAGTTCTCCATGGATCCCCGCCCGCTCGACAAAAACGTTCCCAGCAATTTCATCATGGACCTCATTTTCAACAAATTCATGTATTCCCGTCAGGATTTCTACGAGGGACAGCTGGAAAAACTGGGACTGCTGAATAAGGATGCGTTCACCTGCGCCTGCTATCTCGATCAGGTGGGCAATAAGCCGCAAAAGGGCGAAATCCTTTCCTGGGCGGAATCCTCCGCAGTCGTGTATGCAAACTCCGTCCTCGGTGCGCGCTGCAACCGTAACAGCGGCATCGTGGATATCATGGGAAGCATTTTAGGCTACGTTCCCTCCTTCGGCCTTTTGACCGATGAAGGCAGAAAAGCAAGCTGGATCGTCAAAATCGAAACCACGAAAAAGCCCGAGGCGCAGCTTCTCGGAAGCGCCATCGGCATGAAGGTCATGGAAGACGTTCCCTATATCGTCGGTCTTGACAAGTGGCTGGGAACAGAGCTTACCGACGAAGCCTGCACGTATCTTAAAGATTTCGGCGCGGCAACCGCATCCAACGGCGCGGTCGGCCTTTACCACATCGAAAACCTCACGCCCGAAGCCAAAGAGCTGGGCAATGCGCTCGTCAAAGAAGATGCGCAGGTTTACGTCATTGACGATAAAGAACTCAAACGCGTCTACGACAGCTATCCCGTCATCTGGAAAAACAAGGACGCAAAGCCCAAGCTCTGCTTCATGGGCTGCCCGCACATGAGTCTTCAGCAATTAAAGGACTGGACAGACAAAGTAGAGGCCGGTCTCAAAACCGCCGGCAACAAAAAGGTTCTGATCCCGACCGTCTTTACCGCCGCCCCAGGCGTACTCAAGGAATTTGAGAAGACCCCCTACGCCGCGCGACTCAAGGCCACGGGCGTAGTAACTTCCTACATCTGCCCGCTTATGTACATGAATAACCCCCTTGCAGGAAAAATGCCCGTCATCACTTCCTCCAATAAATTGCGCACCTACACCACCGCCCGCTACTATACGGACGACGAAATCCTTATCAAAATCACGAAGGGAGACAAATAACATGAAGGAATTTATCGGACGCGTTGTTGCTCCCGGG
>JAZSFI010000304.1:0-7252 GCA_045532135.1 Clostridia bacterium
GGCGCTTCGGTCGTAGGGGTCCTGATCGTCCAGGAACTGGTTATAGCCCCAATGGAGGTAGCCTGTAATGTTTTCGTATTTAGCGGGCGCCCAGCCCAGATACGTCTGGCGCAGGCGCTGCATGTCGAGCATGCGGTTCAAATATTTGCCGCCGGGGGTTAAGCAGGTGTAGACATAAAGGCTGTCGCCGCCTTTGACGCGCGCATCATAGTATTCCCGGTCGAGTTCATAGGTTTCGATTGTCGGGCACCAGATGTCGATATCTCCTGTGAGGGCATGGGTGGGCAGAACTGGCTCCATCATGCGGATGCCGGGCATTTCCTCGTGCGCAATTTTGGATATGATCTTATAGCTGTCCGCAAGCGCATCGTTGGGCTCGTCGAGCAGGCATTGCTCCCAATCCTTTTCAAGACCGCGCGATAAGAGATATTTGTAAAGCGCGCGGGCGCAGGCGCGAAGAACCGCTTGACCTTCCTGTGTCCGAACGTCTTTTCCGGTAAAGCTTTCCGATGCGCGTGTACCGTAGTCGAATTTGTCGAAAGCGACCTTTCTGAAGGCTTTTCGGATCTGATCGGGCGAGACAATCTTGTCGTGGTCAAGAGAATTATAAAATGCATCGTTGTCGCCCTGACCGTCCATACGCCCGCAGAACGCGGTTCCGTGGAAGCATTCAAAGCCTGCCTTTCTGAACGCGGCGATGTATTTGTCAAACCGCGCTTCATCAACGACAGCTGTTCCGTTTTCGTATTTGATAAACATGTCAAGGCTTACGTTGATAAGATTCTGACGCAAATATACCGCCATGCGCAGATATCTGTCCAAAAGCTTGAAATATGCAGGGGAGTCCGTTTCCACATTGTGATATTTTGCGATGTTTCTGTAGTTTACCCAGTTTACGTATTTGTGGGTGTGTTTTCCCGGCTTTTCGACCGTGACGGGATAGGCGTGCACCAGAATTTTCAGCGTCTTAGTTTTGCCTGCGTGAGAAATTCGAATCGTCCATTCGTCTTCCCTGTATGCGCGCACGTATTCAATGAGCGTTTTAAACGCGACTGCCGCTGTCACGCCCGAGGGCATAAGAAGATTGTATATGGGTTTGAGAGCGTCATAAACATAAAACGGCGCTTTTCGGATGACGGATTCATTGACATCGTCGTGAAGATAGGCGCTTCTCTGCCTTGCGCCGGTATTCACTTCAACGGGAACGGGGATGAGCTCAAACAATTTAAAGGATGTGTGCGGCCCCGAAACTTCAAGCGCGACGGGCAGTCCCGGCGTTAAGCCGCCAAGCATGATGTGCGCGCCGACGGTCGTTCCGTTTGCGCCCGATACGGTGATTTCGCTTTTCCCCTTTGATGCATCGGAATCGGGATACAGGCTTTCAAGCTCGTCAAAAAGGGAAGCGGTATATTCGGTTATCATTTATGTTTCCTCCACCAAATTCATAAAACAGGGGACGAACGATCCGTTCGCCCCCTTAAATAAGCTGTTTATCAGTTTTCGGGCTCCAGCAGACCGTAATCGCCGTCCTGGCGGATATACAGAACGCACATGCGTCCGGAGTCCGAATTCTCAAACAGATAGAAACTGTGATTCAGCATTTCCATCTGCATAATGGCGTCTTCAACCGACATGGGCTTTACACTGAAGTGCTTGACGCGCACAACCTTGCGCTCTTCTTCCTGAACCTCGTTGTCCTCGGGTTCGGGCATGACTTCAGGCGCGGGCACATGCAGGCGCGTGTCGAGTTTGGTTCTGTGGCGGCGAATCTGGCGGGACAGCTTGTCCACCGCTTTATCGATGCTGGCGTACATATCGCCGGTGATTTCTTCCGCGCGGAAAATCATGTGCTTATGTACGATGGTGATTTCGGCGATGTTTTTTGCGCCTTTTTCCTGCGTGAATTTGATCTGCGCATCGGCATTGTCATCAAAAAACCATTCTAATTTGGCCAGTTTTTTATCGGCATAGTCCTTGAGACTATCGGTAACGTCCATAAATCTTCCGAGATATTTGATCTTCATATTATATGTACCTGCCTTCCGATTGAAATAAAATCTTTCTGCTTCAGTAAGAAGCATCATTTGCCATGGGCATCATCCCCCTTTCGTATGAATATATTCGATGCGTACCGAAAAAACTCCTGCTTGACCGAAAAAAACATTTTTACTTTTTTATGTTTTTTACTGGATTTCTAAGCTTTTTTGTGGCGAAATGCAAATAAGTTCTGGATGGATTAATGTTTTATCCTGAATCAAAGCAATCTCTTTCCTTTACCGGCGTTTTTTGCTATAATAAATCCGTATATTTATGACAGGTGGGGTTTCCATGAAAAAACTGACGGCATATCTTCTTTTGATTGCACTTCTGCTCACGGGCTGCGTGCAGAAGGAAGCGCCGGCAAAGACGCACATCGCTGCTTACGAAAACGCAAACGCCCTTCTTTCCCAAGGAAAATATGCTGAGGCAGCGGCCATTTTCGAAAGTCTGAACGGCTATGAAGAATCAATGCTTCTTTGCCTGTACAGCCGCGCGAAGGACAAGCTTCAAAAAAGCGAATATCAGGAGGCATTCAAGGGCTTTGTTGCGCTTGGCGGCTTCAGGGACAGCGCGCTGTCTGCAATCTATGCCGATGCATGCCTGATGACATCAAGCGAAGATGCCTGCGACATGGAGGAAGGCGCAAAAGCGCTGGATGAGATCGCCTTGTATCTCGACAGCGCAAGCCGTGCCGAACAAACGCGCGCCTCGCTTTATGCCCGCGCGGACAAGCATTTGGAGGCGGGCGAATACAATAGCGCGATTCAGGATTTTGATGCGCTTGGCAATTACAGAGACAGCGCGCTTATGCGCCAATATGCCCTTGCGTGTTCCTATGAGAATAAGGGTGTAGGGAATCCCCATGCTTATCTGCTCTCGGTTGACGTCTTTGAAAATCTGGGTTCTTTCAAGGACAGTTCATCGCGCGCAGACAATGTCTTAAAAAGCGTATATGACGAAGCGGAGCGTCAGCTTGCCCAAGGCAATCCCGCAAAGGCTGAGAAACTTTTTGACATGCTCGCCCATCCCGGGGAAAGCAACTGGACGAGCAGGAGGAGAACGCCTTACCTGGACAGCGAAGAAATGGTTCTCTACGCCCAGATTGCCTGTCTTGCCGATAAGGGTGGCGCAGCAAACCTTGTAAATGCTGCAGTGAGATTTGAAAATATGGCTCCTTTCAGAGACGCCGAAGCGCGCGCACAGGAACTGCGCGAAAAGGTCTATCAGATGGCTCTTTCTCACATGGAACAGGCGCAGTATTCTAAAGCCGAAGAAATCTTCCTCCTTCAGAACTATAAGGACAGTTTCAGCATGGCCAAGTACGCCAATGCATCCGCAATTGAAAAGGAAGCGGAAAATACGCCGGAATACTATCTCGACGCAGAAGAAGCTTTTATAAATCTCGGAGATTTCAAAGACAGCGCTGCGCGTGCAGAAGCGACCAAAGAAAAACTGTACCTCGCTTCCGTAAGCGTACTCGACAGCGGCGACTATGCTTATGCAAAACACCTGTTCTCGCTTTCCAATTATGCCGATTCTCTGAATCTGTGGCTCTATGCAGGCGCAATGAACGATGTTTTGAATGCAAGGGACGATGCAGATCGCCTGCTTTTCGCTGCACGCAGCTTTGAAAGCCTTGCAGATACGCGCGACAGCAGTGCGCAAGCGCTTGCCATCCGCGACAGCATCTATGAAAAAGCAATGACTGCGCTCAAAAACGGTGATTACAGCTTGGCAGAAGCGCTGTTTGCCAAGCAGAATTATAAGGACAGCGCGAACATGGTCTCCTATACCCGTGCGGCGCGCGTCGAAAATGGGAACACGCCCGAAAAATACATTGAAGCCGCCCGTATGTATGAAAACATGAATGGCTTCTCGGATTCCGCCCAAAAGGCCGAGACACTGAGAAAACGCGTATACACCGTGGCGACAGAAGCATTGGCTGCCGATGATTTTGCCACTTCCGAAGCGCTTTTTGCGCTGCAGGACTACGAAGACAGCTTTCAGATGGTTGAATACACAATAGCTGCAAAACTGGACCACAGCGGCGCAGTTGAAAACAGAATTTCCGCTGCTGAAAAATACGAAGCCATGGCCGGCTTCAGAGACAGCGCGGAAAAGGCGAAGGAAATCCGCGAAAGTATTTATGAGGCCGCACAGAAAGCGCTGAATGAAAACCGATTCGGCGATGCACAGCGTCTGTTTGCTCTTCAGGCGTATAAGGACAGCCTTGAAATGGTTCCCTATACGATTGCCGCTCAGCAGGAATCCATCGGTAACAGAATCGAAGCCGTAAAGCAGTTCTATGCAATGGGCGATTTCAACGGCAGCAGCGACAGGGCCGATCAGATTCTGGATGCAATGCTTGAAGAAGCAAAATCTTATGAAGACAATCATCAGTACGTCAAGGCGCATGACATTTATGTGTCAATGGGCGAATACAGAGACGGCGCACAGCGGAGCAGATATGTGCTTTCGGAAAAGGCGCTGTTTGAAGCCGGAGACGATGCCGAAGGCAAAATTCAGGCGGCGGTATCGTTTGAAAATCTGAATTCCCTCTTTGACAGCGACGCGCGTGCAGAGGCAATCCGAAAAGATGTCTATGAAAGCGCAGAAGCAGCCTTGATAAATGAATCCTATCAGGAAGCGGCCTTTCTTTTCTCGCTTCAGGATTATAAAGACAGCAAAGCCCTTTCTGATTATGCAAGTGCGCTTGAACTCGCATACAGAAGCAATTCTGCTCACGCGCAGAAAATCAAAGCGGCGAAGCTGCTTGAGCTTATGCCCAAAGTGCGTGACAGCGCCGAGCGCGCCAGGCAAATGCGTGCAAGCGTTGCGGAACTTGCGCACGAAAAACTCCTTTGCGGAAACTACACGGAAGCCAAGGAACTGTTCCTTCTTCAGCCGGAATGGGAGCAGAATGCGCTTTACGGCAATTATGCAGAGGCGAGAGAAGCCGAAGAGAACGGCAAAACCGATCCTGCAAATCTGGTGCAGGCACATGAAATCTATACTGACCGACTCAAAGGGCAGCTGGATGCGGATGAGCGCGCTGAAAACTGCATTGAAACCGCTTATGCAATCGCATGGGAATACTATGAAACAAAAAAGTACGATCAGGCAATTGCGCTTTTCGCGCTGATGGACACCTACAAGGAAAGTGCAAATGCGAAAATGTATGCTGAGGCGGAAAAAACTCTGCATAATGCGCTTGATAACGCCAAGGAATACGTGAAAGCCAAGGAAATGTATGTCGCCCTCGGCGATTACAGGGATTCCAAGGCTGTATCGGAAAAAATCGACAAGCAGCTGTTCGTGCGCTTTGTGGACGATATCGGCGTATTCACGAAAGACGGTCTTGCCCGCTTTGAGAAAAACGGCAAATGGGGTTATGTTTCGACAAACGGCGAAGTCATCGTAAACGCCAAATATGATATGGCCTACGACTTCTCCGAAGGCCTCGCTGCTGTCAAATTGGGTGAACGCTGGGGCTATATCGATACAAAAGGCAATGTAGCTGTCCAGATGAAATTCGAAAAGGCGCGAAGCTTCTCGGACGGTATGGCGGCAGTGGTAATCGATTCTTATTGGAAATTCATTACAAAGGATGAAAGAATCATCGATATTACTCCGCGCGTGTCAAACTACAATGGAAAATACATCAATTATTTTGAAAATGGTTTTGCGTTTATAAGCGATTCTTCTGATTACAAACGCTATGTAATGAATAAGAACGGAGATATTGTTGCATATCGTTCGCCGTTATTTTTCACAGAGGAAATCGCTGTCGTTAGTGACAAATGGGCTGAAGGCTTTAACTATATGAGGGCTGACGGCAGCTATCTCCGCGATGAAGCATGGCCTTGGAAGGAAGCGCGTCCTTTTGAAAATGGACGCGGTATCGTTAAAACTGATTCCGGATACGGCATCGTTGATGCAGAAGGCAAATACGTATCTGCTCCGCAGTGGGATGAAATCCAGTCCGCGACAGACGATATATTCCTCGTCAAGAAAGACGGAAACTACGGCTATATCGACATAAACGGAAACACGATAAGCGCGGTTCAGTGGAATTATGCCTATCCCTTCTCGGATTCGCTGGCGCTGGTATGGCAAAACGGTTATTACGGCTATATCGACAAAAAGGGCGATACCGCTATCGATTTCGTGTATGATGAAGCCCAGTCCTTTAAAGACGGTTTCGCATTCGTCAAGCAGTACGGCGCGTGGAAATGCATTGATACGATGGGTGAAACCGTATTTGAAATCGATGCGCGCGTGAACGCCGTTCACGGAAGCGCACAGGAAAACCGAATCCTTGTTTCCGGAGGCGACGGAAGATACGGATATATCGATCAGAAAGGCAACATTGTCATTGATATGGCATGGGCAAGAGCTTCCCAGACTTTCTCTGAGGGACTTGCTTTTGTAAGTCAATATACCGGCGTGTCCGACTGCTGCTGTATTGATGAAGATGGAAAGATTGTAATTAAAAATGCCGGAGATCGAATTTCTCACTTTGAAAATGGCATTGCCGTCAGATATGACTATGCTTATCCTGAGCGTTATTATCTGATAGATCATAATGGCGATGCAACAACGGAAAATACGTCTTACACCAGTATTATACGCATGAATGATAACCGTTTTGCCGTTAACAAATCAGGCTGGGGAATCATTGATGCCGAAGGCAACATCGTCAGTCCCTTGATCCATAGTGAAATCAAGGTTGTAACCGATCAAAAAGAAGGAAAAACTGTATTTGTCAGCGCAACGGCGAAAAACAGCAGCTTATATCAAAGCGGCAGAAATGAATGCGAATGGTTTCCGATCGATGAAAACGGACGCGTTCTGCCCAGAAGCGGCATTGACGAAACAGGCGTGTTTGCCCTTAAACAAAATGGCGTATGGTATTTCACGGACGCGGACGGAGAAATTATCTTCTAAAGTGAACTCATGACAAAGAGCTAAAGCAGATGATGAATTATCTGCTTTAGCTCCTTCCAAGGATTTTCTGACATAATGCATTTTTCATTTGGATTTGCATAAATATCGGTAGGACGGGGGCTTGCTCCCGATGCTGATACCTACGTTTTTCCGGCGGGAGCAACCCCCCGCCCTACGATTTGCCGGAGATACAGTTTTGAGGGCTGTTGCAGATATTATTTCTGCAACAACCCCTTTGTGTCGGTTGCCTTTGTTTTTCTGAAAT
>JAZSFI010000351.1:0-1567 GCA_045532135.1 Clostridia bacterium
TCCTTAACCTTGGCGCCGCCGAGGATGGCAACGAAGGGACGCTTGGGCTCTTCAACAGCGCTTCCGAGGAAGTCGAGCTCTTTGCCGATCAGGAAGCCGGCAACTGCGGGCAGATAGGCGGCTACGCCGGCGGTGGAGGCGTGCGCGCGGTGTACGGTTCCGAACGCATCGGAAACATAGATTTCAGCCATGTCGGCCAGCGCCTTGGCGAAATCGGGATCATTCTTTTCTTCTTCGGCATGGAAGCGAACGTTCTCAAGGAGAATGGCTTCGCCGCACTTTACTTCAGCGGCAAGAGCCTTGGCGGATTCGCCGATAACATCGCTTGCGAGCTTTACTTCGAAGCCGAGCTTCTCAGAAAGGCGCTTTGCAACGGGGGCGAGGGAATACTTCATGTTGAACTCTCCCTTGGGACGGCCAAGGTGGGAGCAGAGGATAACGGCAGCGCCATTGTCAAGCAGGTACTTGATGGTGGGCAGCGCAGCGTTGATTCGGGTTTCGTCGGTGATGTTCTTGTCCGCATCCAGCGGTACGTTAAAATCGCATCTTACAAGAACTTTCTTGCCCTTTACGCAAATGTCCTGAACAGTCTTCTTATTCATACTTTCACTCCCTATTATTGTTCGTGGTATTATCATACCACATTGTTTTAAAACTGAAAAGAAACTTCATGTTATTTGAAGTAAATGTTTTTTTGTGAATTCAGCGGTCTTTGCGGATCAAATCGTAAATTGCGCTCGCCGCACCCTCGTCGATGACAAGCAGATCATGCTTGTGATGCCTTGTAACAGCCAAAATCGCTTCGGCTTTTCTTGCGCCTGCGGCCACGCCGATAACCGTCGGAATGCTTTCAACCGCCTCAATCGGTATGCCAAGACCCGAAGCGGACGACAAAAACTTTCCGTGCGAATCAAAGCAGAAGCCCAGCGCCTCCGCCGTCGCGCCCTTTTTGATCATCTGGTCGCGGTCAGCTTTGTTCATAAGGCGGTTTTTCGCCATATCGTCGGCCCGCGCAATTCCGTACAAAAGTACGTCCGCGCGCTTGACCGCTTCAAGCGGTTCGCTGACTTCCTTGATTTTGATCAATTCCCTGAGCGCATCGGGCGTCAGGCTGTCCGGGATGTACAGCGCGCGGTGCGTTCCGCCAAGCTTGTCCGCAATTTCCTCCGCAAGCGTATTGGCCTGCGTTTCAACCGCCTGTCCCAAGCCTCCGCGCGCAGGAATCACCGTCACCGCGATGTTCTGCCCGCGCGGAATGTTCTGAGCAACCTGCTGAACCGTCGTTCCGCCCGTAACGGCGACAATCGATCCGTCGCGAACGGATTTGCGAAGGCGCACACCCGCTACGCGTCCGATCTCCGAAAGCACTTCCTTGGATTCATCCGCGTTTCCCGGAACAATTTTGACCCTTTCCACATGAAGAAGCATCTGAAGCTGAATCTCCATCGACTCAAGGCCGAGCTTGCCGCGAACCAGTTCACGGACGCTGTCGATCAGCTCATACGCCCGATTGGTCAGCATCATGCCGGCAGGCGTCACGTCGATCAGCCCCGCTTCACGAAGCGCA
>JAZSFI010000439.1:0-3333 GCA_045532135.1 Clostridia bacterium
CTGGCCTACGACAAATTCCCCGCGCCCGGCCTTGACAATCAAGACACCGTCCGCTACGTAAGCCTTGACGAGCTTTATAAAAACAGCGACGTGATTTCCCTTCATTGCCCCCTGACCGACGAAACCACGCACATGATCAATGAAGACACCCTCAAAAAATGCAAAAAGGGCGTTGTAATCATCAATACTTCGCGCGGCGGCCTCGTGGATGCAGAGGATCTTTTAAACGCCATAAAATCGCGCCATGTCGGCGCAGCATGCCTGGATGTTTACGAAGAAGAAAGCGATCTTTTCTTTGAAGACAATTCCGGACATATTTTAAACGATGATATTCTCGCCCGCCTCATATCGATGCCGAACGTCATCGTGACCTCGCACCAGGCATTTTTAACAGAGGAGGCGCTTGAAAACATCGCCCGGACGACCATTTTGAACCTCATCGATTTCTTTGAAGACGGACAGTGCCCGAACGAATTGTGCTTCAGAGGAAACTCAGCGGAGGACTGCAAATCGGGAAAATGCTTCTGATTGCAAAACGAAGGTCCGTTGCCCCTTAGCGTAAACGGATTTAAGCGCACCCGCAAATGAAGCGCCAAGCGAACTTGCCTTGGCGCTTCATTTATGCTTTTAAGGAAGCGGATTTCCTGCAGCCAGATACAATTTATACCACTCTTCGCGCGTGAGGGTGATATCTGCGCCTGCACAGATTTCCTGAATTCTTTTTGTGTTCATGCTGCCCGAAATCATCTGAATGTTTGCCGGATGGCGCAGAACCCATGCGCCCGCAACAGCCGTTTCGGTGACGCGGTATTTTTCCGCGATTTCGGTTAATGCTGCATTCAGCTCTTCAAACTTTTCGTTTCCGATAAACGGCCCTTCGAAAAAGCCGTACTGGAAGGGCGACCATGCCTGAATGGTGATGTCGTGAAGACGGCAGTAGTTGAGCGTGCCTGCGTCTTTGGAAAGGGCATGGTTTGTATGCATGTTCACATTGATGCCTTCGTCCACCATGGGCGTATGGCAAAGGCCGAACTGGAGCTGATCGATGATAATTTCGCCGGGCATATAGCGGTTCAGAAGCTCCATCTGACCGGAATTTTCATTGCTGACGCCGAAAAAGCGCACTTTTCCGTCCTTTTTCAGGCGCATGAACGCCTCGGCGAGCTCATCCGGCTCCATGAGCGCATCGGGTCTGTGAAGAAGAAGCACGTCAATGGATTCCATGTTCAGACGCTTTAAGCATCCTTCCACCGCAGAAACCACATGCGCAAAGGACGCATCGTAAAAACCTTTTCGGATGCCGACTTTGTCCTGCACGATGAATTTGTCCTTCAAAAAGGGATTGCGTTTTAAAACCTCGGCAAAAATTTCTTCGCTCTTTCCGCCGCCGTAGATGTCGGCATGATCCACGAAATCCACGCCGTTTTCATAATAGGTATTTACGACCGCTTCCGCCTTTTGAATATCCAGCCCCGCCATGCGCATGGCGCCCAGCGCGACGGCGCTTGCTTCAAACTTATTGCCGATTGTGATTCTTTTCATGGTTATTTCTCTCCTTTATGCGTCCATGACCTTGCTTGCACGCTTGAGCATTTCGCGGATCGGGAGATTATAGGGACATCTGATTTCACAGACGCCGCAGCCGATGCAGTCCTTCGCCTTTTTATTGAGCGTTGCATATCTCCCCTTCGCCCATTCGCCAAGGCCGTAGCGCTTCAGGTATCCTTCAAAGAGGAAAACGCCCGAAATGTTGATGCCGACGGTACAAGGCTGGCAATAATTGCATCTTCTGCAGAATTCGTTTCCGAGTTCTTTTCGGATGCGTTCAATTTCGCTCTTTTCTTCGTCCGTAAGAGGCGCTGCGTTTTCACAGGCAGCTGCGTTCTGATCGATTTCCTTTTCCGCATACATACCGGGAATTACGACGGAAACCGCATCATTTCGCAAAATATAGCGGATGGCGAGGCCTGCATCCTCCAGCGCGCCGCCCGCGAGCGGCTTCATTGCGATAAAGCCGATGTCTTTTTCCCTGCATTTTTCGATCAGACCTTCGCCGTGCGTTTCTACAAGGTTGTAGGGAAACATGATGGTTTCAACCCAATCAAGCGTAATTCCCTTTTCAAACGCCTCGATGGAATGCGCAGTCAGACCGATGTGCCCGATCTTGCCTGCGTCTTTCGCTTCCCTGAGCGCTTCCAGCGCACCGCCGGGCGCAGCCACAGCGTCAAGATCCGAAACGGATGCATTGTGAATCTGGTACAGGTCAATATAGTCCGTTTTCAGATTTTTAAGGCTCGTTTCAACGTCCTTTGCCATTGCCTCCTTCGTGCGTGCCATGGATTTTGTGGCAAGAACAAATTTTTCCCGTTTTCCTACGAGCGCCTCGCCGAGAAATTCTTCGCTTACCGTATAGCCGCGCGCGGTGTCGATGTAATTTATGCCCATGGAAGCGAGCTTTTCCACCAGAGCGCACGTCGTTTGCGCATCCACGCGCTGAATGGGAATGCCGCCAAAACCGAGGCGGGAGATTTTAAGGCCCGTTTTTCCAAGCAGTCTGTATTCCATAAGCTTCCTCCAAAAAATGATTTCTTTATAGAAATATCATACCACGCTTAAGGGGAAATTTCAATCGGGATGGGCGGATTTCCCTCTGTTTCGTTGCGAAACAGAGGAAAGTCGGGTATAATGGATTTATTCCATCAATAAAGGAGAAAAAATATGAATTCGCTTATATTTCCCGATAAAATCCCGCTCGGCATTTTCCCGACGCCCGTACAGACGCTTAAAAACGTTTCAAAAGCGCTCGGATGCGCCGTTTCCATAAAGCGCGACGACATGACCGGAATCGCCCTTGGCGGCAATAAGGTGAGAAAGCTTGAATATCTTTTGTGCGATGCGCAGAAGAAGGGCGCCCAAGTCGTGTTCACGACCGGCGGCGCGCAGTCCAACCATGCCATGCTCACAGCGGCGTGCGCAAAGAAAATCGGTCTTACCCCGATTCTCATCCTCAAAAAGAAGGGCGTGACCGACATAAAGGGAAACCGGTTGCTTGAAAGTCTTATGAATACGGATGTGCGGTTTATGGATACCGATTCCTACGAGGATATTTATGAGGAGATGGACCGTGTCGGCACGGATCTTAAAAAGCCGTACTACAAAATCCCCTGCGGCGGGTCAAACGCGCTGGGCACAATCGGATATCTGGACTGCGTAAAGGAAATCGAGGAGCAGGGCTATGTTTTCGACCGCATCATCTGCCCGGAAGGAAGCCGCGGCACGATGGCGGCACTTGCGCTGGGCGCATAGCTGTTCGTGCCAGTTTGACCCGTGACC
>JAZSFI010000020.1:0-4056 GCA_045532135.1 Clostridia bacterium
GAATCAATTCCGCACTTTGCGCACTTATCCATGGCTTCGGAAAAAGCCGCTTTGTCCTGAATCAGTTTTTTATTTGCCGTGATTTCGATCCAAACAAAATAATTGTTCATTGTATTCCACCTTCCTTTTGCTTGTATTATAGTGGATTTGTCGGGCAAATTCAATTGGTCTGTTAATTTGAAAAATATCCTAACAGGGCTTGACTTGGAGTGAACTCCAGATTGTATAATATAAACAAGTAACAATACGGCGGTGAAAGGACTATGACCATTCAGGAAGTTTGCGTTCAGATGGGTCTTACGCAGGATACGCTCCGGTATTATGAAAAGGCGGGCATGATTCCGCCGGTTAAGCGCACGCCCGGAGGGACACGGGATTATGGTCAGGAGGATTTGAGGTGGATTTCGCTTGCCAAATGTTTGCGCGGCGCAGGGCTTCCGGTACAGGCGATTGTTGAATATGTGCGCCTTTTCAGGATGGGTGATAAGACAATTTTTGAAAGACTTCAGCTGCTTAAAAGGCAGAAGGAAGCGGTTTTGGATCAGCGCAGAAAGATGGATGATGCGCTTGAGAAGCTTGAATACAAGATTTCAAGATATGAAAACGGTTTGATTTCGGGAAAAGTTGAATGGAAAAAAGACTGAGTTTGGAGGTTTACGGATATGAAGAAGCTTGGATTCGGCTGCATGCGGCTTCCGATGGCGGGAAGTGAAGTGGACTTAGAGGAAACAATGCGCATGGTGGATGCGTTTTTGGACAATGGTTTTAATTATTTTGATACGGCGCACGGCTATCTCGGCGGAAAGAGCGAAACTGCGCTCAAGGCATGTCTTACAAGCCGGTATCCAAGGGATGCATACATTCTTGCAAACAAATTATCGTCCCATTTTATTTCAAAGGCGGAGGATGTCCGTCCGCTTTTTGAAAGCCAGCTTGAGGCGTGCGGCGTTTCGTATTTTGATTATTACCTTATGCATGCGCAGGACAAGGACAGCTTTGAAAAGTATAAAAAGCTGCGTGCGTATGAAACTTCGCTTGAACTTTTGAAAGAAGGAAGAATCCGCCATTTTGGCATTTCTTTCCACGATCAGGCGGATGTACTGGAACGCATTCTGACGGAATATCCTGAGATTGAGGTTGTACAGATTCAGCTCAATTATGTCGATTTTGACGATCCTTCCGTGCAGAGCGGAAAATGCCTTGAAGTATGCAGAAAATTCGGGAAAAGAGCAATTGTCATGGAGCCCGTCAAAGGCGGAAGCCTTGCAAAGCTTCCGGATGAAGCGCAGAGGATTTTGGATGAACTGCACGGCGGATCAAACGCCAGCTATGCCATCCGCTTTGCCGCAGGGCAGGAGGGCGTCATGATGGTTTTGTCCGGCATGGGCAATATGGAGATGATGACGGATAACATCGGATTTATGAAGAACTTTGAGCCGCTCAATGACCGGGAGACGAAGGCGGTTCAAAGGGTGCGCGAAATTATCCGAGACTTGGGCGCGATTCAGTGCACCGCATGCCGATACTGTACGGAGGTATGTCCCAAGGGAATTGCCATACCGGAAATATTTGCGTGCATGAATGCGAAAAAAATATTCAACAACTGGAATACGGCCTATTATTACAATAACATACACACAAAGCACGGCGGCAAAGCGAGCGATTGTATCGGCTGCGGAAGATGCGAGAAAATCTGTCCGCAGCATCTGAACATCAGGGCGCTGCTTAAAGACGTTGCATTGGAATTTGACAAGGCGCAATGATTGTTTTCGGCATATTTTTGAGACATAGCCGTTTCGAAGAGAAAAGGGTAACTCCACACAGGCGTGGGTTACCCTTTTTGCTTTTCTTATGATATGCGCTTGCCTTTTTACTATCATTTGGGCGGCGCTTTGAAACGGCATAAAATGTCAGGGTTCAACTACAATGTAGGAAATACTGCCGTCAACAAAGGGGAAGGCGTATGCGCTTTCGATATAATAACTGTCTCCGGCAATATCTTCGGCGGTATATAGACGGTTTTTGTAGGTAATGCTGATTTCCATTGAAAGGTCGGAAGCGTCGTTTCCGTATCCGTCTGAATCGGGAAGAGATGCATATGCGGTGAAAAGCACGTTGTTGAAAATGATATAAATTCTGAAACAGTATGCATCGCTTGACATGATTGGATCAAAAGCATCTTTTACAAGATGGGAAATTTCTTCGGGCGAAACGGTGTACCAGTCTTCATCATATGTGATATATGCCATGGTGGGCGTGCCGTAGCGGTCCGTCATATTATTCAAAACTTCCTGCGCCAGCTCATAATCCCTCGGGTTGACGGTTCCTGATTCTGCAAATACGCGCAGGCGCTGCTCTGCGCCGGTTATTTCGATACGATCAAACGTCCATGCGGCGTCTTCTTTCCATTCCGCTTCGCCGTTTAAGAAGGCTTCAGACCGCTCGTAGATGACCGAAATGCCGGAGTCATAAGAGTTTGGATGAACCGGAAGACCGAATACGGAATAAAAGCCATAGGCATCTTCAAAGGTAGGCTGACCTTCATGATAAGTTTCGTTAGCGTATTCTTCGAAGGCGACAACCGTTTTTTCTGCGGCAACGCTTAAAAATTCGCTCTTGGGCGTATCCCACGCAATGCCCGAGAAGGTATAAAGCGGTTCCGACGCAAGGGCCGAAAATGCGCCAAGAAGGATGAGCGCCGACATAATCAGACAAATACACTTTTTCATAAGATTCCCTCTGTTTTATGGTTTATACGGCAATTCGACGCAAAGATGATTGATCCCTTCTTTTCTGATGGCTTGAGCATTTATTTTAGCGAACTCCACGAACCGTAGGTTGCGCACCGGCATTTCGCATAGTATACTCTCTTTACAGAGGTGACGGTATGAACAGCTATGTAACAGGCGCAATGATTAAAAAGCTTCGGGAAGAAAAGGGACTTACGCAGGAGGAGCTTGCGAAAAAGCTTCATGTCAGCGGCAAGGCTGTCAGCAAGTGGGAGACGGGACAAGGCCTTCCGGATATTTCGCTTCTGGAGCCGATTGCAAAGGCGCTGGATATTTCCGTGATCGAATTGTTTTCGGGCGAAAATGTGGTAAACAAAAACCGTGCATCCAACCTGCTCAGATCCGTATGCTATGTGTGCCCCGTTTGCGGAAACGGTATTCTTGCGCTGGGTGAAGCGGTGGTCAGCTGCTGCGGAATTACGCTGCCGCCTGTTCAGGCGGAGGATGCGGACGAGGAGCATGCAATTTCGGTTTCCTATAACGACGGGGAGTATCTTGCAAGCGTTTCCCATCCGATGGAGAAAAATCACTATATCACCTCAATGATTGCGGTTTCGGACAACGGCTGTCAGTTTGTGAAACTGTTTCCCGAGAGCGAAGCGGCGGCGCGGTTCCGACCGGAGCGCGTCAAGTGGATTTATGCCTGCTGCAACCGCCACGGCATGTACCGGGTGAATGCGAAGAAGTTCAGAAAATGAGATCATATTGACGAAAATGCTTTTAATATTTAGGCGCTCTGAAAGTCGGAAGATTTTTGGAAGCGCATTTTTTATGCGTTTGACAGATGAACGCATTCGGATTATAATCAGAAACCATGAAAAAAAGAAGGAAACAGCATGGTACTGAAGCGCGAAATTGCAATTCCGGAATTCAGCGGCGAAAAACCGCGAAGACTGTATATTTATCTTCCGGAGGATTACGAAGCGAATCATACAAGATACCCGGTTCTTTATATGTTCGACGGCCACAATGTGTTTTTTGACGAAGACGCGACGTTTGGAAAATCGTGGGGCATGAACGATTATTTGAAAAAGACGCGCAAAAACCTGATTATCGCAGCGGTTGAATGCAACACGGAGGGAAACAGGCGGCTTGAGGAATATTCCCCGGTTGATTTTGTTTACGCGCCGGTCGGAGAAATCCGGGGCAGGGGAGATGAGTATATCAAGTGGCTTGTAAATACGCTCAAGCCCTCCGTTGACCGGGAATTCAGAACGCTTTCGGACCGGACGCATACGTTGGTCGCCGGTTCGTCCATGGGCGGCCT
>JAZSFI010000548.1:0-2494 GCA_045532135.1 Clostridia bacterium
TGAATAAAATCGATTTTCCGGTTTTGAACGTGAAGCTTGTGCCCATTTCCAAAATCGTCGCCAATGACTACAACCCCAATCACATGGCTTCGCCGGAAATGAAGCTTCTGAAAATCTCCATCGAACAGGATGGATACACGCAGCCCATTGTCACGTATTACAATGAAGAAAAGGATGTTTACGAGGTCGTGGACGGATTTCACAGATTTCTTGTAAACGATCTGTATTTTCATTTGGATATGCTGCCTGTGGTTGTAATTGACAAGCCTATGGATCAGCGCATCGCCTCGACCATCCGACACAACCGCGCAAGAGGTACGCACGGAATTGTCGATATGTCCAAGATCGTTTTAAGGCTCATGGGACAGGGATGGGACGATCCTAAGATCTGTGAGTATCTCGGCATGGAGCTTGACGAAGTGATTCGTTTGAAGCAGATCAGCGGTCTTAAAGAGGCGTTTGCCGGACATGTGTTTTCAAAATCATGGGAGGAATTCGAACGCAGAGTGGAAGAGGGAGAAATCTGAGCGGTTTCAGAGCCCGAAACGAAAAAACAGCAGCCGTGCATTTTTTATATGCTTGGCTGCTGTTTTTTTTGCTTACGCTTTAAACCCGACGGTTTCGAGGAATTTTATGAAGCCTTTTCGGCCTTTTTCGGTCTGCTTGTATACGCCGGCGTCGGCTAAAACGCGGTTGCATTTTTGAGCGACGCCTTTTTTTATGATCCGGTCGGCTTCTTCTTTGGTGTTGCTTGTTCCGAAAGCGGCGACGAGCTCTCTTGCCCATGCAAAATGCGCATTTCCGGGCGCGGTTTCATCCGTGGGAATCTGCTTTTCGCCGGTTAAGTAGTTTGCGACCTCGTCAAGCTCCTTTAAAAGGCGTCCGGGGAGGATCATAAGACCCATAACCTCGATCAGGCCGATGTTTTCCTTTTTGATGTGGTGAAGATCGGCGTGGGGATGGAAGATACCCAGCGGATGCTCGGGGCTGGTGCGGTTGTTTCGAAGTACGAGATCGAGCCGCCAGTTTTCTGCGTCTTTCCTCAGAATCGGCGTGATCGTGTTGTGTTTCTGATCAGTTTCAGCGTAGATGTCGTTTTCCTCATCCGTGTATGCGCGCCACGCGTTTAAGATGATCATCGCGCGCTTGACAAGCGAATCCCTGTCTGTGCCCGTAAGGCGAACGGCGCTCATCGGCCAGTCGATGATGGCGGCTTTGACGGAAGCGTCTTCGCAGGAAAGCGCGATTTCGTCCTTCGCTTTGTCCATGGGGAAAATGTAGTTTCCGCCCTGGAAATGGTCGTGGGTCAGAATTGAGCCGCCGACGATGGGAAGATCGGCGTTTGAACCGAGGAAATAATGCGGGAATTTTTCAACGAAGTCAAAAAGGCGGTTGAAGCCTGCTTCCGTAATCGCCATCGGGCGATGCTCGTCCGATAAAACGATGCAATGCTCGTTATAATACAGATACGGGGAATACTGCATGTGCCAGCTTTCGCTGCCGATGGTTACGGGGATCATGCGGTGGTTCTGGCGCGCCGGGAAGCCGGGACGACCCTGATAACCCGGATTTTCGATGCAGAGCATGCATTTCGGATATGCGGCAGATTTCACTTTCAGCGCATTTGCGATGTCGCGCGGATCTTTTTCGGGTTTTGAGAGGTTGATGGTGATGTCAAGCCCGTCCTGTTCAAATCGGGCGTTTTTGTTTATGCGATCGACCTTGATATAGTCGGTCTTGCGGCACATTTCGTAGAACCATTTCGTTGCCTTTTCGGGGCTTTCTTCATACAGGGCGTGAAAGCGCGCGCGGGTTTCGAAGGGGGAGGGAGTGACTGCACCGGCGAGCTTTGCGGAAAAAAGATCGCGGGATTCGAGGCTGTCACGAATCAGCTCCGATTCGACAGCTGCATCGCACAATGCTTCAAGCATGGGCGTCAGGGTTTCGGGAAGCGCGCCTTCATAGGCTTCGTCACAGGGCGCGTCCATATTCATGATTTCAAGAAGGCGATTTCGGGTATAGGGCGCGTCCTCTTTCTCAATCAGCTGATTATTAAGTGCGAACGCGAGCATTTTTTCGATTTGCAAAGCGGCATTCATATATGAAACACACTCCATTTTTTACTACGCAATATTATCTCGCGTTAAATGGAAATTGTCAATCAAAAGTTGTTGATATTCGTCGGAAAAAGCGTTACAATATAATGTAGGATAATATTGGGAGGGAATGTATGTATGGATATGAACCGCCTTGCCCGCCTGTATGACGGAATGGAAAACGCTGAAAAACAGCTTGAACGTTTTGAATGTCTGAAAAAAGAATTTGAACATAAATTCGGATCGTGCGAAAACACCGAAATCATCTCCGCGCCCGGCAGAACCGAAATCGCCGGAAACCACACCGATCATAACTTTGGATGCGTGCTTGCCGCAAGCGTCAATCTCGACACCGTGGCAGTCGTCAGAAAGACGGATGACAATGTGGTAACGCTGTA
>JAZSFI010000569.1:0-3074 GCA_045532135.1 Clostridia bacterium
CGTTATCTCTTCCTCAGTCAAAACGGTTCCTTCATCCGATGGAGCCGCTCAACACGAAAAACAAAACCGACTTCGGTCTGAAGCCGGTTTTACTTGCTTTATTCGCCCAGAATAGCGTCCACATATTCCTTCGCGTCGAACGGCTGCATGTCGTCCAGGCCTTCGCCCACGCCGATGTAGCGGACGGGAAGCCCCAATTCTCTTCGGATGGCCACTGCAATGCCGCCTTTGGCGGTTCCGTCCAATTTGGTTAAGATGATGCCGTCCAGATTTGCAACGTCTTTAAATACGCTTGCCTGATTGAGACCGTTTTGTCCTGTGGTTGCATCGATGACGAGCAGCGCGTGCATGCCGGCTTCGGGGAATTCACGGCTTACGATGCGCGCCATTTTCTTGAGCTCCTCCATCAGATGCGCCTTATTGTGAAGGCGGCCGGCGGTATCGACGATGAGAACGTCTGCATGGCGGGCTTTCGCGGCCTGAATGCCGTCGAACACAACGCTTGCAGGGCCGGCGCCTTCGCCTCTTTTGATGATCGGAACATCCGCTCTGTCCGCCCAGACCGTCAGCTGCTCGGCGGCGGCAGCGCGGAAGGTGTCGCCCGCAACGATCATGACGCGGCGGCCGATCAGCTTCATGCGCGCAGCAAGCTTTCCGATGGAGGTGGTTTTTCCAACGCCGTTTACGCCGATGATGAACAGAACCGACGGATTTTCAAGCTTCATCGGCTGATCGCGCATCATGTCGGCCATGATCTTTGCAAATTCGCTCTTGGCCTTGACGGCGTCTGTGATTTTCTCGCTTTCGCACTTCTCGCGAAGTTTATCGACGGCTTCCTGGGCGGTCTTCACGCCCACGTCGGACATGATCATGATGTCGATCAGGTCCTCATAAAAGTCATCGTCGATTTTTTTGGTATTTTCGACGAGCTCGTCCATCTTCGCACCCATGTTTCCGCGGGTTTTGAAAAGTCCTTCCTTGATCTTGGAAAACAGGCCCATGTGTTTGCGCCTCCTTTATACAGCATCCGAAAGCTTTACGCTCATCATCTTGGAAACGCCTTTTTCTTCCATTGCCACGCCGTACAAGGCGTCGCATCGCGTCATCGTTCCCTTTCTGTGCGTAACAACCACGAACTGGGTTTTGGCTGAATAGGTTTTTAAGTATTCCGCAAAGTTATCGATATTGGCGTCGTCCAGCGCCGCTTCGATTTCGTCCAGAATGCAAAACGGCGTGGGTTTTAATTTCAGCATAGCAAACAGAATCGCAATCGCGGTAAGCGCGCGCTCGCCGCCCGAAAGAAGCGAAAGCATTTGAAGCTTTTTTCCCGGAGGCTGCGCGACGATTTCGATGCCGCTTGTGAGCGCTTCCTGCGGGTTTTCAAGCCTCAGCTCTGCGCGTCCGCCGCCGAAAAGTTCCGTAAATGTCTGACGGAAGTAGACGTCCAGCTGCTCAAACTGCGCTTTGAACTGTTTTTCCATCTTGCCGGTGAGCTCGCCGATGATGCCGAGCAAATCGCTCTGCGCCTTTAAAAGGTCGTCCCGCTGCTTGGAAAGATCGGTGAATCTTTCAACGGTCTGTCGGTATTCCTCCATGGCGGAGACATTGACCGAGCCCATCTGACGGATTTCAGCGCGAACGGCGTTCAAGCGTCTTTCGCCCTCTGCAAGCTTGAATTCCGGATTTCTAAACTGCTGCGCGCCTTCATAGCTGACTTCGTATTCCTCCCAGATGCGGTCGGTGATCTGCTTTAGGTCGTTTTCCACGCGGGCGAGCATGAGTTCGCCTCTGTGGCAGCGGTCGGAGAAGTCTTCCGTACGCACGCGCAGAGCTTCCGCCGCTTCGTTGATCTTTTTAAGCTCTTCCTGAACGGAAAGGCGAAGCGCGTCGGATTTATTGAATTCCTCGCGCGCGGCAAGAAGGCTCTTTTTGAGAATTGCAAGCCTGCTTTCTTCTTTTTTAAGCTGCTCTTCATCCTCCGTCATGCGCTGATGGCAGATTTCAAGGGTTCTTGCAGCTTCCTCCAGCATCCTAGCTGCGTCGCCTTTCTGGCCGATCAAGCGCTCAAGGTCGTTTTTCATGGCTTCAAAGCCGCGGCGGATGGTGGCGAGGGAGATGCGCGCGTCGTTTGTCCGGTTTCGAAGGTCGCTCAGCTCGGTTCGCTTTTTGGCAAGCGCGCCTGTCAGCTCGCTTACGCGCTTTTTCATCTCGGCCTCTGCGCCCTGCTCGTTGTCCTTGCGCATGGAGAGAAGCTCAAGGTTTTTCGCAACCTCATCCTTTTGCTCATTCAGCTGCTCAAGGGCAAGCTTTACGCGTTCGAAGCGCGCGTTGTGGTCGTTCAGCGCGCTCTTGGCTCTTGAAAGATGCTCCTCAGCGCGTGTGACGGCGATTTCCTGCTGGTGAACGTCCTCAAAAAGCTGCGCGCGTTCTTTTTTAAGGCAAACCCTTTCCTCGTCCTTTTGGCGCATGGTTTCCTGCGCTTTTTTGTAGGATTCGTTTATCTCGGCCATTTTCTCCGTGGCTTCCTTGATTTCGCGTTCGCGGGAGAGGAGACTGGTCATTCTGGACTGCACCGATCCGCCCGACATCGAGCCGCCGGAGTGCATGACGTCGCCGTCCAGCGTGACGAGGCGGAACTGATAGCGTCCGGCTCGCTGAATCGCGATACCGCTGGTCAGATCCTCGGCAATCACGGTTCTTCCCAAAAGGTTATTGACGATGCCGGAATAGATCGGGTCAAATTCCACCATTTCGCTGGCAAGGCCGATGCAGCCGGGCATGGAAAGAACGCGGCGTTCGTTTGCGTCCAGCGTGCGGCCGCGAATGGAGGAGATGGGCAAAAACGTTGCGCGTCCGAAACGGTTGCGCTTTAAGTATTCGATCATGTCCTTGGCGTTTTCATCCCTGTCGACAACGATGTTCTGAAGGGACGCGCCAAGCACCATATCCAGCGCGCGCTCAATTTTCGCAGGCGCATGGATAATGGAAGCGACAACGCCGTGAACGCCGGAGCCTGTGCGGCGCTCGGCTTCCTTCAATACCTGCTTGACCGACTGGTTGTATCCCTCATAATC
>JAZSFI010000126.1:0-2719 GCA_045532135.1 Clostridia bacterium
GTGTGCGCGTCAAATATACGGTACATGTTCTCACTCCTTATCGGATGTGGGTATTATACACGGTTTTGTTTTTGCGTGCGCATCATCGGCAATAAAAATGTGTAAATTTTTATGCGTGTGTTTCAGATGAAAAATTCAAGAAAAACATGACGAAAGGAAAGAACTAACTATGAATTTTCCCGTTGACAGAATTCAATAACCATGGTATCATATCCCTAATTTCATATAATTGGCGATGACGAAGAGGGTTTTGGGCATAAATCGTTTAAGAGAGCCGGCATTTGGTGCGAGCCGGTAACGATGGGCTTTGAACTTGTCGCTTCCGAGCCGGACGGCAGAACATTTCTTCGGAAATCAGTAGAGCCTCCCGTGAGCCTGCGTAAATGGTGAACGGCTTGATGGAGCCGTGAGGCGCATTTTCAAAAATGCGTGAATTTGAGTGGTACCGCGTGTGAAAGATATTTTCATTCGCCTCAAAGAGAGCATGTTTCTTTGAGGCGGATTTTTTTAACTGAAAGGGGGCTTTTATTCATGAATCAGACGACGGGTCTGGAATTCAAGCTTCAGGAGATGGCCGGACGTATCAGAGAGCTTCGCGAAATCGAGGGCATTTCCGAAGAGAGCATGGCCAAAAAGACGGGCGTTACGATTGAAGAATACAGACTTTGCGAGGCGGGCAGGGCGGATTTAAACTTTGCCTTTATTTACCGCTGCGCATTGGTTTTGAATGTTGACGTTACCGATATTATCGAAGGTTCGAGCCCGCGCCTTTCCGGCTACACCGTAACAAGAAACGGCATGGGCCAGAAGATCGAGCAGGCGCACGGTATGGTGTATTATAACCTCGCCGCGCAGTTCAAGAACAAAATTGCCGAGCCTCTGTACGTAAACGCCGCCTATTCCGAGGAGGCGCAGTATCAGGACATCGAACTGACCAGCCACGAAGGCCAGGAATGCGATATCGTGATTTCCGGAAAGCTTAAAGTGCAGGTTGGAACGCACTGGGAAATCCTGGGCCCCGGCGACAGCATCTATTACGACTCCTCCAAGCCCCACGGCATGATCGCAGTGGGCGGCGAAAACTGCCTGTTTTACGCGATTGTTTTAAATCCGTCGGGCGACGCGATTCCCGAGCTCACCGTCAAAGAGCCGATGATGACGCTGCCCAAGGCCGAAATTGCGCCCGCACCCGTGCATACTGCGCCTGAGGGCGAGCACGTTTGGTCGAAGTGGGTGGACGCCGTCGAAAATCCCGATGGATCGCTCAAAGCGATTTCGTTCAAAAATCCCGAGAAATTCAACTTTGCCTTTGACATTGTGGATGAGCTTGCCCGCGTAAATCCCGAGAAGCTGGCCATGATGCATATTTCCCGCGACGGCGCCGAAAGCCGCTTTACCTTTGCGGATATTTCCCGCCTTTCCAACCGCGCCGCCAACTACTTCAGATCCATCGGCATCAAAAAGGGCGACAAAGTGCTTTTGATGCTTCGCCGCCATTACCAGTTCTGGATTATCATGATGGCGCTTCAGAAAATCGGCGCAATCGCGATTCTCGCGCCCAATCAGCTTTTGAAGAAGGATCTTTCCTATCGCTTTACCGCAGCCGGCGTAAACGCGGTTGTTGTGACGGGCGTGGGCGACTGTATAAATCAGGCGGAGCTTGCGCTTGAGGAATGCCCGTTTGTCGAACACAGGATTATCGTTGAAGGCGAGAGGGAAGGCTGGCGCAGTTTTGACAGCGAATACCGCATGTTCCGCTCGACGCTTACGGTTCCCGCAAACGAGAAACGCCCCGAAGGCGAAGACCTCATGCTTATGTTCTTCACCAGCGGAACGTCCGGATATCCCAAAATTGCGTCCCATTCGTTTACCTATCCGCTGGGGCATTTCATTACCGCCCACTACTGGCATACCGTTGATCCCAACGGCCTGCATTATACGATTTCCGATACCGGCTGGGCCAAGAGCATGTGGGGCAAACTCTATGGTCAGTGGCTGAGCGAAGGCGCGATTTTTGTCTATGACTTCGACCGGTTCGATGCAAACACCATCCTTCCGATGTTCAAAAAGTACAACATCACCACCTTCTGCGCGCCGCCCACCATGTATCGCTTCATGATCAAGGAAGATCTTTCGAAGTTCGATCTTTCCTCCATCAAGCATGCGACCATCGCCGGCGAAGCTTTGAACCCAGAGGTTTTCCATCAGTTCAAAAAGGCCACTGGGCTTTCCCTCATGGAAGGCTTCGGTCAGTCGGAAACCACAATGATGATCGGAAACACCGTTGGCATGACGCCCAAGGTTGGCTCTATGGGCAAGCCCGTGCCGCTTTATGATGTGGACATCGTTTCTCCCGAAGGAAAGAGCGTGGGCGTCGGCGAAATCGGCGAAATCGTCATCCATGTGGAGGACGGCCTGCCCTGCGGCTTAACGCGCGGCTATTACGACAACAGCTTGGGAAAACCCGTCATGGATATTTCCGACGGCATGTACCATACGGGCGACACCGCGTGGCGGGACGAAGACGGATATTTCTGGTATGTGGGCAGAGTGGACGACGTCATCAAGTCTTCCGGCTATAGAATCGGGCCGTTTGAAATTGAATCCGTCATCATGGAGCTTCCCTATGTTCTTGAGTGCGGCGTATCCGCAGCCCCGGATGAAATCCGCGGCCAGGTGGTCAAGGCGTCCATCGTTCTTACCAAGGGAACGGAGGGCA
>JAZSFI010000039.1:0-2223 GCA_045532135.1 Clostridia bacterium
CCAGAACGTCCTTCTGAGTACCATGAGTATGAACAGTTCCCTCATGCAGAAAATAGATGTAATCCGCAAGTTCTCGCACCACACCCATATTGTGCTCGATAAGCGCAATCGTGAGCTTCCGCTCGACAACAAGCCTTTGGATCAGCCCGACCATCTTCTTCGTCATCGCAGGCGAAAGCGCGGCCGTCGGCTCGTCGAGGAGCAGAAGCGCCGGACGCAGCGCAACAATCCGCGCAAGCGCGAGAAGCTTCTGCTGTCCATACGAAAGTTCACCCGCCGGCACATCCGCCTTGTCCGCCAGACCGACAAATTCGAGCCACTTCATCGCGCGTTCGCGCCGGTCTTTCTCGCGCGCTTCGCGCAGCCACCAGGCAAGCGTCGTGAAAAGCGAATAATCGCTGCGATGCAGGAAGGAAACCGCGATATTCTCGGCGGCCGTAAGCTCAGGGAATACACGCACATCCTGAAAGAGCCGTCCGACATGGCGCCGCGCAATCTTGTACGGCGGAAGGCCCGTGACATCCTTCCCGTCAAGAATCACCCTCCCTGAATCAGGCGTCAGATTGCCGCTGATCAGATGGAAGAGCGTCGTCTTGCCGGCCCCGTTCGGCCCGACAAGCGCCGTGACCTTGCCGAGCGCAACGGTCAAACTCACGTCCTGAAGCGCCTTGAACGCGCCGAAGCTTTTCGAAACCCCTTCAACGCGAAGCTCAACCGGATTGATGATGCGCGGATCGCTCTTACTTAACTGCATACGCACCTGCCAATCCTTTGGGTTTCATGTACACAAGAACGATCAGCAACACGCCGTAGATTATCTCGCGCAGATTCGCCGCGACCGCATCCGGAAGGCCGACAAACCTCAAAAGTTCAGGAAGAACAATCATGAACACAACGCCGGACATAGGGCCTGCGATATTGCCCGATCCGCCGACAAGCAGAATGCAGGCTATGAAAATCGACTCTGAAAGCGTGAAACTCGTCGGATCGATGTAGGTAATGTAACTTGCGAAACATACGCCCGGCACCGCGGCGACCGCAGACGAAAAAACCATGGCCTTGATATACTGCCCCTTGGGACAGATGCCCAAGGTCTGCGCCGCGGCCTCGTCGTCGCGCAGGGCTTTGAGCGAAAGCGCGAACGGACTTTGGACGACAAGATGCACAAAAGCGAGAACGAGGGCGAAGAGAACGAGAGTGAACACGAAATATGCAGGCACGGATTCTATACCCATACCGAAAAATTCAGGACGCGGGATCCCCGAGATCCCATACGGTCCGCGCGTCAGATCGGTCCAGTTGTAAAGAACGACATAGACGATCATCTGAAATCCTATCGTCGCCAGAACGAATGCTTCATTGCGGAATCTGAGCGCGGCATGTCCGAACAGCCAGCCGACGAGCGCGCAAAGCGCGACAGCAGCGGGAAGCGTCACATAGAACGGAAGCCCCAATTTAAGCGACAAAAGCGCGTATGTGTAAGCACCAAGTCCGTAAAAGACGGCCTGCGCCATCGTAAGAAGCCCGCCGAATCCGATCAGCAGATTGGTCGAAAGAGCCAACATCCCGTAGATGCCCAGCATCACGCCGATATGGAGAAGATAATTCATTTGGACTCCTCCAGTCGTTTGCTCACGCCGAAAAGCCCCTGCGGACGGAACATCAGAACGAAAATCAAGACGCCGAACGTCACAAGATCGGTCCACCGTGCCGAAAGCTGCCAAACGGCAAGGCTTTGCAACGCAGAGAGGAGCAACGCACCCGCGCCCCAGGCCCAATATCTGTCGGCACCCCCGAAAAACACCGCTACCGAACCGAGCAGAAGATAGTGCATACCGACATGCGGATCCATTCCGATATCCCATGAAATCAACATCGCCGGAATCGCCACCAGCACACCGCCAAGCATCATCACTCCAAGACGCAGTCGACGCACAGGCAGCCCAAGAACGGCCAAGAGTTCGGGCTGGTCGCCCATTGCCCACAACGCCTTGAACCATTTGCCGTAGCGCACCGCCATACCGACGGAGGCGAACACACCGAGCCCGACAAGGACCTGAAGAACCTGAATGCGGGTAAAGCGAAGTCCTGCAAACACGACGGACGGCTCCAATTGATTTGAAATCGTTTTCACCTCATTCCCGTAAATGAGCGCGATGACATTTTCAACAACAATCATGATACCGAGCGAAGCGATCATCATCACGCCGGACAAGCAGCGCT
>JAZSFI010000520.1:0-10407 GCA_045532135.1 Clostridia bacterium
TTCTGAGCGCTTCCGCCATGGCGCGCGGGACTTCCGCCTCGGCCTCGACAACGCGGGCGCGCATTTCCTGAACATAGGCGACGTTTTCCTGTTCCTTGGCAACCGCCATGGCGCGGCGTTCTTCCGCTTTGGCCTGAGCAATGCGTCTGTCGGCTTCCGCCTGATCCATCTGAAGCTGTGCGCCAACGTTTCTGCCAACGTCCACATCCGCGATGTCGATGGAGAGAATCTTATAGGCCGTACCTTCGGAAAGACCCTTGTTCAGTACCGTCATGCTGATGCGGTCGGGATTTTCCAGAACTTCCTTGTGGGTGTCGGAAGAACCGATGGTAGTTACAATGCCTTCGCCGACACGGGCAAGAATGGTTTCCTCGCCTGCGCCGCCGACCAGCTGCTCAAGGTTGGTGCGAACGGTTACGCGGGCCTTTGCGCGAAGCTCGATGCCGTCCTTTGCAACTGCGGCAACGGTGGGCGTTTCGATGACCTTGGGATTAACGGATGTCTTGACAGCATCCAATACGTCGCGTCCGGCAAGGTCGATTGCGCGGCAGCTTTCAAAGGAAAGATCAATGTTGGCAGCCTGCGCGGCAATCAAAGCGTTGATTACCATATTCAGGCGTCCGCCTGCGAGCAGATGCGCTTCCATTTCGTTGATGTCGATGTCAAGTCCCGCTTTCGTAGCCTTAATGAGCGGCTTCACAATGTCGCCGGGCGCGATTCTGCGAAAACGCATACCGATGAGAATCGATATCTTGATCTTTACGCCCGAGGCCAGCGCTGAAATCCAAAGGCCGATCGGGAAAAATCTGGCAAAGAAGTAAACGACGATGATTAATATGACTGCAACCAATACCGCCATGATCATGGTAATGTCCTGCATAAGATATCCCCTTTCAAATGTTTATGCTTTGCGAACATACAACTGTTTTCCTTCAGCGCGCACAACCTTTATCTTTGCGCCCGCTTCGATGTAGGCGTCCTCGGAGAGTACGCTCAGACGAACGCCTTCGATTTCCGCAGAACCGACCGGGCTCAGCGGCGTGACCGTTTTTCCTTCAAGACCTACGTAATAATCCAAGGGATTTTCTTTCCTGCCTTCCGTAGCCACCGCGTCAAGCACCAGTTTTTTGTTGAGGATCCTTCCTTTCGCGCCCGCCCGCATGGCGATGGTGAAGGCAATGCCCAGCAGAATGATCATTACAAGCGCGATCACCAGTCCCTGCACCACGGAATCCGCCGCTAAAATGATGCCCAGAACCAGAAGCACCGAACCCGAAATTCCCGCCACGCCGAAGCCCGGCAAATAAATTTCGAGAACCAGCAGCGCAAAACCGATCAGCATCATCAGAAGCTGGAGCACATTGTCCGAGATGAACGTCAGAAATTCCATATCTGTCTTCCCTCCTTTGTTTTAATCCATGATTTCATTATACACATTTTTCGTTTTTTCAAAAGAGATACGCTTTCAAACATACATTTTTGCGTCCAAGATGTCGTTTAGGCGTTTCAAATTACAATTTTTCAAAAATCTCCCTCGCGACAATTCCGTCCGCGCCGGAAAAATCCAGTTTGACAAGCTCCTCCTTTGAAAACCATCCGATCCGATTGGCTTCAAGCGCCTCGGGAACGCCTTTTACGATTTCCGTCAGGAAGAAAAGCACATTCACGGTTCTTTCCGGATACACATGCGTTTTCCGGGAAAAAAGCGCGCCTGTTTTTGTGCAAATGCCGAGCTCCTCAAAAAGCTCCCTTTCAAGCGCGCTTTCAGGCGTTTCTCCCTTTTCGACTTTACCGCCGGGAAACTCCCATTTGAGCGCCTGATGCGCCTTTTCATTTCTCTGCGCTGCGAAAATCATGCCGTCGCGCTGCATAATGCCCGCAACCACCAATATTGCATTCATTTTGCTCCCTCAGTCGATCATTTCAAGCACGACCGTCAGATTCATCTGAACAGGCTTTTGAAGCTTCTCGCCGTTTTCGTCGTCGTATCTGGCAATCGTAATCTCAAACGGCACGCCTGCAGCAATCTTATCCACAATCTTCGTATAATCGCGGAAATTGTATACGCGCGTTCCGTTTACATGGGTAATGACGTCGTTTTTGCGAAGACCTGCGCGCGCGCCGCTTCCGCCCTTTTCGACCTCGACAATCTGCATGCCCTTGGGCGGATAGTTTTTGAGCATCTCTTCGGGGCCGTCGATATCCTGAACGGATACGCCGAAGCGCGGGCGGTTGTAAACGCCCTTTTCAATGATCGCCTGCGCGATGGGCCACGCAACGTCCATGGGAATGGCGAAGGCAAGGCTTTCATACACGACAAATTCCTCGCCCGTTTCATCCTTATAATAGTAGCCCATATACTTCATAAAGGGAATGCCGACAAGCTCACCTCTGGCGTTCAAAAGCGCGCCGCCCGAGTTCCCGGGATTGATCGCCATGTCAATTTGAATCAGGTCAACCGCTCTTGTGGATTCAGGATCGGCATCCGCGCGGTTTAACCCCGAAACAATACCTGCAGAAAGCGTGTTGTACATGGCCTTTTCATCTACAGGCGTACCGATAGCGCAAACGAGCTCTCCGATGCGAAGGTCCTCGGAAGATCCGATCTTCACAGGCTGCGCGTCAAATGTTTCATCAATTTTGACAACCGCAACGTCCGTCGCCTCGTCAAAGCCGACAACCGTCGCCTCATAGGCCGTTCCGTCAGCAAGGCGGATTTCCAGTTCATCCGCATCCTCAATTACGTGGTAATTGGTCAGAAAATATCCTCTGTCGTCGATATATACGGCGCTTCCGCCGCCTTCGTCAAAGGTGTCCACATGCCCGGTCTTGCTGTCCCATACGGTGGTCGTAAGCGCAAGCACAACAACCGAAGGCGACACTTTTTCATAAATCTCCGGAAGAGGATTGGAAGAGGTGTAAATGACACTTTTCGTTACCGCCTCAGCAAATGAGACAGAAGACATTGCGATGATCAGAACCAGCATAAGAAGCATGCATTTTTTCATCGGTTACTCTCCTCTGTTTTTTACTTTTACCATTATTTCAGCGTCAAAATCGTCACGCCGTCTTCGCCTTCGCCGTATCGGCCCAGACGAAACTCCGAAACGGACGGATGGCGCTTCAAGTGGCTGTGAATTCCGCTTCGAAGCGCGCCCGTGCCTTTTCCATGGATGATGGAAACCTGTTTAAGCGCGTTAAGGCTCGCGCCGTCAATAAACAGATCCACCTGCACCAGCGCTTCTTCCACCGTCATTCCGCGAACGTCGCATTCCATCTGCGCCTGCCGGGGCGCAACGGAAACCCTGCTTCCTCCGTTTTTTGACTTTTTCTTGGGATCCTCCGGCGCTTTTCTCAAAACCTTCACCGGCACCTTCATCTTCATCGCGCCGGCCTGCACCATAATTTCGCCCTTGGAATCCGGAAGCGACAAAATCGTTCCCACAGTTCCGATATGGCTTAAAAGCGCCTTATCGCCGACTTTGATGCTTTTAATGGTTTCGCCGTCTTCATCCTCTTTCAGTTTGATCGTCTCGGACATATCGTCAATGCCGCCCTGAAGACGCGCGCGCATGGCGTGCAGCTCGTGCTCTTTCAGGTTTACGCCGGCTTTTGCCTTTTTAAGCTCAGAAATAATGGTCTCCGCCTCGCGCTGCGCCTTCTGAAGAACTTTTTTTGCGTCCTCCTTTGCTTTTTTTACCATGACTTCGCGCTGGTTTTCGACTTCCTTTCGGACTCTTTCGGCTTCAGAACGCATTTTCTGCGTTTCGTTGTGCGCTTCCTCGGCAAGCTTTCTTTCCTTTTCCGCGATTTGCCTGTGATACTCGGCGTTGGCAATAACGTCTTCAAAGCGGATCTGATCACGCGTAAGGCGTTCGTTCGCTTTATCGATCAAGTGACCGGGAAGCCCGAGCTTTCTTGAAATCTCAAACGCGTTCGACTTTCCCGGAACACCGATGGACAAGCGGTAGGTGGGTCTTAACGTTTCAACGTCGAATTCTACCGAAGCGTTTTCCACGCCTTTTGTTCCGAGCGCAAACGCTTTCAGCTCGCTGTAATGCGTGGTAGCGAGAGTTGTCACTTTCATATTCAAAAGATGCTCAAGTATCGCCATGGCCAGCGCCGCGCCATCGGTCGGGTCGGTGCCCGCGCCGAGCTCGTCAAACAAAACGAGCGATCTGGGCGTGACCGTGTCAAGAATCGACACGATGTTGGTCATATGGCTTGAGAAGGTGGACAGCGACTGCTCAATCGACTGTTCGTCGCCGATGTCCGCATATACCTCCTCAAAAATGGAAAGTTCGCTTCCGAACTGCGCCGGAATCTGCATGCCGGACTGCGCCATAAGCGTGAGAAGGCCGACGGTTTTAAGCGTTACTGTCTTTCCGCCCGTGTTGGGTCCGGTTACGACAAGCGTCGTAAAATCCTCACCCATCCAAAGATTGGAGGGAACGACCTTTTCAGGATCGATCAGCGGATGACGGGCGCGGATCAGATTGATTTTTCCCTTGGTATTGATTTTCGGCTCGACCGCCTTCATTTCGCGGGAGAGATAGGCTTTGGCAAAGATTACGTCAATCTCAGCCATAATCTCAAGGGATTTTGCAATCATCGGCGCATCCGGCGCAAGACGCATGGAGAAATCCTTTAGAATTCTCTCAATTTCCTGACGCTCCTTCATGCTCCATTCTTTAAGCTCGTTGCCCATCTCGACAACCGCCATGGGCTCGATGAACAAAGTCGAGCCCGTGCCGCTCTGATCATGCACAAGTCCAGGCACCTGCTGGCGGTGCTCTGCGCGAACGGGAATCACATATCTTCCGTTTCGCATGGTGATGATGGAATCCATCAGGTATTTCTGCGTGGCGGAAGAGCGGATATAGCTGTTTAAGCGGTCGCGCACTTTGTCATTGAGCATACGGACATGTCTTCGGATGTCGTAAAGTTCGTTGCTTGCCCGATCCGCCATCTCCTCTTCCGAAATGATGGCGTTTAAAATGTCCTCCTCCAGCATCCGGTTTATTGCAATCCGGGAGCCGAGCTGGGTAAGATTCGGCGTATCCTCGCGATCCGTAACCAGCGCGCGTCTTACGGCGCGGCAAGCGCGAAGCGCATCGGCAACCTGCAAAAGCGCTTTCATCGAAAGCGTTGCGCCGATGGTTGAAAGCCTGAGATATTCCCTCACGTCCATAAAGGCAGACATCGGATTTCCGCCTGCGTATGCAATGACGGACATGGCTTCCTCGGTCTGCGCCTGCAAAAGTCTGACCGCTTTTTCCTCATTTTCCGGGCGCAGGTTCATTGCGCGTTCCTTGCCCATATCGGAGACGGCAAACTGGCTGAGCTTTTCAAGAATTTTGGGATATTCAAGCACCTTTAAATACTTTTCGTTCATAATCCATGCCTCTTATTCCACCGGACGGAAATAGTGCCCGGTTGTAAAGGTCTTTATGTCCATGCTGCACGTTCCATTATCCATAAAGGCAGCATGCGATTTGAGAATTGTTTCCGCTTCCTCCGCGCTCTCATCGGTGAAAATCAGACGCCAGCCGTCGGCCTGCGGAAGTTTGCCGGCGTGTTTTAAAACAAACATCGGCACGCTGTTGATTACATCTATAATGCAACCCTCGTCCGTTGCAAGGCGTTTGAGCGAAAAAAGCACGTTCATTCTGTCCTTCAGGGCGCATGCGTTCAATCCCTCGCCTTTTTTCAGCCGGTCGCATCTTCTGCAATCAGCATGCCTGCCCCCGTTTAAGTGAGCGTTCAAAGGACAATGCCTTAAATGCATAAGCGGAAGCCTTCCATATACGATCAGTTCCCGCCTTGCACCCATTTGATCGATTTCCTTTGCTGTAAGCTCGACAGACGGCGTAATTACATGGTTTTCCGCCTTTAGAAACCTGATCGCTGCGCCGTTTGCAAGGTTCAAAGGATAGTCATACCGGATCTCTCCGGGCCAGTTCAGCGAAAGCTGGCCAACGTTTGAAAGATACACGCCCCTGATTCTTTCAGCGTTCTTTCCGATCCATGCATTGACCTCGTTCAGCGTCTTTTCCCCCATGACCGGCGGAAGCACGAAAAAGAAACCGAAAAGCCCTGACGTATTCTGTGAAAGCGCTTCCGTTCGGAGATCATCCGGACAATACGCAATCTCATCCGCGCCTGAATCCGCCGCTTTCAAAAGCACATTCTGGTCGTGACTCTGCGCGACAATGCGCGTTTTTCCGTTCAAGGGCGGGATTTTTTCTTTCGAAACGCCCTTTACCTTTTCGCCTGCGCCTCTGAATGAGGCAAGGCGGAGTCTTTTCAGCTCCTCAATCGCGTCCCGCCTCAGCTGATTGATCCCGGAGGCGGGCACAAAGGCGTTCGCATCGATCTGACAGGTAAAATCATCAATAAAATACGGAGTATTGCCGAGTTTTGAAAACTGGCTCCTGATCTTCTCAATCTCCGCGCCTGCCTTCGACGCTTCCTCTACCGTCCAGCCTTTTACGGAAACCTCGTGCCTTCCGTCTGAAACGACGGCGGCCGCCGCCTCGCCTACCCTGATTTTTACATGCGCTTTTAATGGAATCATGGGATGCATTTCATTTAAATATTTTGCCGCGTCCTGCATCTGCCTGTCCGATACAAGGCGCATAAGATCGCCCTTCGCGCCGGTCGGATTTTTTACCGTAATGCCCGCCTGCGCGTCCAGCTTCACCGGCACATCCTCGCCGTTTTCGGTTCGGATCGCGAGCGCATCGCTGAACACTACATTTTTAAGCATCTTGATGCGTTTTCCGTCCGCGCATTCCCCCACCTTGACGCCCCAGTGAGAAGGCCGAACGCGGGAGATGAACTTTCCGTCCTGTACGCCCAGACCATATCCCTGGGTAAATCCGCCGCGGTTAAAAATTTGCCTGAGGTTTTCGATGTCCGTCTCCGTGATTTTCTCCCCGTCAAGCGCGCGGCGGTAAATGGAAGTAACGATATGAACATATTCAGGCCGCTTCAGCCTTCCTTCAATTTTAAGGCTCGTTGCGCCTGCGTTTTTGAGTTTTGAAAGCAGTTCGACCGTCATAAGGTCGCGCGGGGAGAGCAGATGCCCCGATACGTTTCCCTTTACCCCTGTCAGGCTGTACGGAAGCCTGCACGGCTGAGCGCACATGCCGCGGTTTCCGCTTCTGCCGCCTACAAGGCTTGAAAACAGGCATTGGCCGGACGTTGAAACGCACAGCGCGCCGTGACAGAACACTTCAAGTTCAAGTCCCGCTTCGGCGCAGGATGCAATTTCCGCAAACGTCATCTCTCTTGCCAGAACCGCGCGTTCAAAGCCCTTTTCCTTCAGAAACTCAACCGCCTGCCGGTTATGCGCCGCCATCTGAGTGCTCGCGTGAAGATTTAAAGACGGGAGCATGCTTTTAAGCTCCGCCGCCACGCCGAAATCCTGCACGATGGCCGCATCCGCACCGGCTTTGGAAAGGCTCTGGGCAATTTCCTCAAGCACGCCCATTTCGCTTTCCTTGACCATGGTGTTGACGGTAACATACATTTTCTTCTCGCGCTCGTGGAGATACTCCGCTGCGCGAATGAGCAATTCATCATCAAAATTGCCTGCACCGCGCCGGGCGTTCAGGACTTTCATACCCAGATATACTGCGTCCGCGCCGCTTTCGGCAGCCGCAACCAACGCATCCCAATCGCCGGCGGGCGATAAAAGTTCAATGCTTCTATTCAAAGGAACACTTCCAGTATATAATCATTCAGTTTCCATTATAGCAAAAACTTTACGGTATCACAAGTGTTAATAAACAAATCACAAAAAAACCTTCGGGAAAAATGCCTGTTGACACGTTTGTTTCAAGGGTGTATCGTATAAAATGAAGAATCCGGCAGGGAGGATCAAACATGAACGTGAAACGCGCACTTGAAGAAGCCTTGGGGCAAGCCGGCGAAGTCCGTTTAAATGATGTGGAAGTCGATTTTGAAAGCATCCGCGCCATCCTGATCAACGAGGTTGTCCCAAATCATCCTAAGGACGACTTTTACGGAGAAACAGGCAGCGGGTATCTGTCGACCGCAATTCCGCTTTTTCAAAATGCCGGTATTCAGGTAAACGGCATCCTCGATATCCTCAAAATGGGCGTATATATCACAAACGCCGTGAAAACGCCGAAATGCGGATACACCGTGGAAAAAAGCGAAATGGAAAAAAGCCTTATATGGCTTGAAAAAGAGCTGTCCCTGTTTCCGAATATCAAAGTTGTCATGCTGATGGGCGATGTTCCAAAGAAAATGTTCAATGCGATTGCCAAAAAGCACACAAAGAAAAACGCCGTTCCATCCGGCGCAACCTACAAAATTCGCCATACGCCTTTTTTCATCGGAAACATACGCGTAATGCCTTCCTACATCATGACCGGCGGCAATATCCTGATAGAAAAATCCAAATGTCAGATGATCCGGGAAGACCTTAAAACCATGTCTGAAATTATAGACGATTAAAAACAAACCGGGCAGTTCAGGAGAAGTTTCCCAAACCGCCCGGCTTTCTTAAATCTACTTATAGATGAAATTGTACAATGCTGCTTTATTGAGTTCCTTGTTTACGTCGTAAAGTCTCGCATCGTTATTTCGTCTTTCTTCCGTATACGAACCCTGTACCGGCAGATACATTGACTCCGCCTGCGTAAAGTCGGTTCTGCTCAAAACCACCTGCGCAAGATCCAGAATCTGGTTCAGGCTCAAATTGGTGGCATAGTATTTGGCATTGCTGAGCGCCATATTGGTCAGCTCCGTGAGACTTGCGTTTTGCATTTTGCCCATCAGCGCGTTTAAAACCTTCCTCTGGCGTTCGGTTCTACCGTAGTCGCTGTCAAGCTTTCGAATGCGCGCGTAACCAAGCGTCTGCATACCGTTCAAATGGACCGGCGTTCCGTCGGTGGTATAGGTGGTGAGTTTTGTCGCATAGTATTCGGTTTCAGCAGCATCGTATTCCATCTTGCCCTGATTGATCAGAAGATGATACTGCTCAGCCACATTATGGTTGATGTGGTTCATTTCGTTCTCGGTGATCTGCATATCAACGCCGCCGATTGCTTCGGCGATCTTGGCAAAGCCGCTGAAATCCACGTATACATAGTGCCGGATATTCATGCCGAAAGTTTCGTTGACTACCTTCATGGCAAGATTCGCACCGCCGTAGAAGAAGGCGTTATTGATACGCGTGCCGTTGTGTCCTTCGAAGGAAACGTCGGTATCTCGCATGATTGAAACAAGCTTGACATTGCCCGTCACCCGATTGATGGAACAGATGATCATCGTGTCCGTACGGGCGGGCTCATTCAAAACGCGGGAATCTGTACCCAGTAAAAGTACATTGAGCCAAGTTTCATCGAGTCCTTCGGTGATGCTGAGATCGGTAACGCTTATGGAGTTTCCCTCACCCTCCGGGGGCGCTTCGGTCGGCTCCGCATACACCAGATTCGTAAATACGCTGGGTTCGCCGCTCGTTGAAGTATAATTCGGCGTCGGTGTCGGCTTAATGTTTGCGCTTCCGTCAGCGAAAAAATGCGGAATCAGCTTATAGGCAAGAAACGCAAGCGCCAGCAGCATCAATAAAGTCACAAATACTCTGATAACTTTCTTTTTGCGCTTTGCGCGTTTTTTCTTTTTGCCGCTTTGAACAGACGGACGTTTTTGAACAGGCTTTTTCATTTCGTCCCTGCGCATTCTTTCCTGAGAAATCTTATCCGGCTTTGCCTCAGGCGCTTTTTCCTGCGCGCGCGCGTAACCCGCCTGATGCGCCTGTCCCGCCGCCTTCTTTCGGTTTTCCTGTATGCGCTGTCGATCAAACTGACCGTAGCGATTTTCACTCATCGATTTTTCCTCCGCTTGTGTATCCCAGTTATTATACATCATCCATGTTAACATTCAACCGTACAAAAAGCTGAAATTGAATCATGCATGTAAAATGATCGATATACATTCAATTATAATTATACCACAGATCGGGCAAATGTGCAACATGCGAAAAAAACCGCCGCTCACTCAGGAGACGGCGGTTCAGTATTGCTTTTTCTTTTTTCAGCAGAATTTGCTCAGCGGATTCATTTCGTGGCACTTTTTGATCACGGCGATCTGGCGTCTGACTTCTTCTGCGTGAATATAAAGGGGTTTTCCGAAAAGCAGATGCTCCTGCACAGTCGTATAAAAATCGCGAACCGCGCTGACAAACGCGCTTTCGCCTTCGCCTGCAACCCAGCTTTCCTCAACCCACGGAAGCTTCTCGCCGCAATAAGCGGGATTTCCGTCTTTTCCCGTCAGGGGCGTTCTGATCAGATGCTGTTCGGGTGCCTTTTCGGGATCAAAATACTTCCACTTCATTTCGGAAAGCGTGCCCCACATGCCGCCCTGCGTGCCCTG
>JAZSFI010000427.1:0-3722 GCA_045532135.1 Clostridia bacterium
ATAAACTGCTCTTCATTAATTAACAGCACCGAATGCTGATTAACGAATGAAGAGCAGTTAATGAAAATACTTCTTTTATTTGAGACCTTATCAATTTGTTCCAAGTCCCTTGCAATACTTACACACACCGTTTCCAAAGCAAATGGTGCAGCGGCCACCGGAGCAATAAGCGCCAGATACTTCTTCTTTTTGATTGTTGTTTCCTCCGTTCATTTTGTGTGTTTGTTTTTGATGGCTTAATTATATACACACTAAACGGAGGCTTTTGAAAGTGGTCTCCGTGCGGAATCTTTTTTAATATCTGCCCGAAAACTCACGTTTTGCAAGGATTGTGAACTCGTTTACCATTTCGGATTTTTGACTTGTGTATCCGTCGCGGTCGTGCTCATATTTTTTCCAAAGGGACAGCTTGAGTTTTTCGTACTCTTTTGCCTTGTCCGGGTGAGCATTCAGAAAATCTCGGAAATAAATTTCCGCATTGTCGCCTTTTTTTCTCACATGTAAATGAAACACGCGCTCGGCAAAACCATTTTCTGTATACCCTTTATTGAACGACAGCCGATCTTTCGTTTTGCTCATCAGAATATAGCCCGCGCTTTTAATGTTCTCCTCGAGGCTGAAAAGCACAAAGTCATCCTTCACCTCTAAAAGAATATCGACAATCGGCTTGGCGCAAATGCCTTTGACCGCTGTAGAACCGATATGATTTATGGAAAAAACGGCGTTTTTCGGCAGTTTTTCTAAAAGCCATTCCTTTTCTTCCCGATACCAATTTTCCCATGCGGAATTGGGTTTTGTCAAAACGATCGGAAACAGCTGCCAAAGCTCCTCGAGCGTCATTTCGGAGAGTTTTTTCGCCATGAAGTTCTCTCTGTTTACCCGATCGTCAGTCCGTCCAAAAACGCCTTTCCGACCACATCGCCAAGCTCGATATAGGTATGATTTACGCCGTCGAAGGTAATGGGGCGAAGCTTCTTGGGGTCGATTTTTCCGTCGGTTAAAACGGATTCGTCACAGCATACGTTGACCACTTCGCCCACCATGATGCAGGTTTCGGGATTATAGCTTTTGAGTCTGCACTCGACCGCCATCGGAAGCTCTTTTATGACGGGCGCGTCCACAAATTCGCTCTTTTCGGCGGTAAAGCCCGCTTTTGCAAATTTGTCCGGAACCTTGTTTCCGGAAACAACGCCCACATAGTCGCATTCCTTCACATAACCGGCCGTCGCCATGGAGACGGTGAAGGCTTTTCTTTCAAGGACGTTTTTCGTGGTTTTATGACCGGCTGAAATGCACATGGAGATTTCGTTCTCCTCGCTGATGCCGCCCCACGCCGCGTTCATGGCGTTGGCGGTGCCGTCGGAATTATACGTCGCAATGATGAATACCGGCTGGGGATAGAGAATGGGTTTGGCTCCGAAATTTTTGCGCATGGTGTGTGCCTCCTTTTTATTCTGCGGTTATTAAATATGGATCAATGCATTCGCCTTTTTATGCTTTGAAAACGGCTTTTCCTTTCACCATTACAAAAGAGACATCGATATTGTCGTCAAACAGTATGATATCCGCGCGAAGGCCGGGGGTTAATGTGCCGCGGTCGTTGAGATTCATGATCTTTGCCGGGGTTTTTGTCGCCATTATGACAGCTTCGTGCATGGGGACTTCCGCCATGTGAATCATATTTCTGACCAGACGTTCAAACGTTGCCACCGACCCTGCAAAGGCTGTGCGGTCGGGAAGCTTGGCTACGCCGTCCTCTATGATGCAGGGAAGGCCGTTTTTATAGTGACCCAGCATGCTTTCGCCGTCCGGCATGCCCGCACCGCGCATGGAATCGGTGATGAGGGCGATTTTGTCGGGGCCTTTGAATTTATAGACGAATTTGAGAAGCTCGGCGGGAAGGTGTTTTCCATCGGCGATGATTTCAACCGTCATGTCATCGATGAGGTAAGCCGCTTCGACCACGCCGATATAGCGGTAGGCGTTTTTTCTGTGCACGGTGCTCATGCCGGAATAGAGGTGGGTGACGTGCGTAAAGCCTGCTTCATACGCCTTTTGAACGTCATCCCATTCCGCGTCTGAGTGACCGATGGCTGGAAGAATGCCTCTTTCCCTGAGCGCCTTTCCCATTTCGATTGCGCCCGGAAGCTCCGGCGCGACGGACCATCGAAGGACGCTTTTGCATTCATTCAGAATTTTTTCGTATTCCTCAGGCGAAGGATCTCTTAAATATCTCGGGTCCTGCGCGCCTCTTTGCCCATAGGCGAAATACGGCCCTTCAAGGTGAAGTCCGGGCATGTCCGCGCCGCGCGTATTTTTTGCGCATGCTTCCTCGTAGATTTTCTGAATCTCGATGGTCGCTTCGATTTCCGAAGAAGTGGCGGTGGGAACGAGCGTAGTCACGCCGTGCTGCGCGTGCTTTTCAGAAGCCGTCAGAAACGCATCGACCGTTCCGTCCAGAAAATCGCATCCGCCCGCGCCGTGGGAATGAATTTCGACAAAGCCGGGAGAGACATATCGGCCGTTTGCCCTGATCTCCCTGTCGAATTTCATTTCATCCGGCGTTACGGCGAGGATTTTTTCGTTTTCCGCGTATACATTCAGATTTTCGAAAATTCCGTTTTCAAGGATCACGAGTCCGCCTGTGATTTTCGTAATCATTGTGTTTCTCCTTCGAAAGCCGTTTTCTCTATTATATTCTGAAAGCAAAAAAACTTCAACGCTTATCCATTCAAAATAATTTGACAAATGGCTTAAACTGCATTACTATTGAACCAGAATAAAAATTCAACTTGTGAGGTGCATGAAAATGAGAATCGTGATTTCCAAAACCGCAGAAGAACTCGGAAAACGCGCCGCCGATGCCGCGGAGATCATCATTAAAGAAGCCATCCATAAAAACGGCGAAGCGAGAATCATTTTATCCACCGGAGCTTCGCAGTTTGAAACGCTCAAAAATCTGACCGCAAGGGACATCGACTGGTCGAAGGTCACAATGTTCCATCTGGACGAATATGTAAATCTGCCCGAGACGCATCCGGCGAGCTTTAGAAAATATCTGAAGGAGCGCTTTGTCGCAAAGACCAATGTGGGAAAAGCGCACTTTGTAGACGGCACAAAGGAAAACATCGCATTTCTGACCGAAGAAATCCGTAAAGCCCCCGTGGATCTGGGCATTGTCGGCATCGGCGTGAACGGTCACATTGCCTTTAACGATCCGCCTGCGGACTTTGAAACCAAGGACGCCTACATCATCGTGAATCTGGACGAAACCTGCCGCAATCAGCAGGTGGGCGAAGGCTGGTTCAACACGTTTGACGACGTTCCCAAGCAGGCCGTCAGCATGACGGTTTACCAGATCATGCAGTGCAAAAACATCATAACCGCCGTCCCGCACGCGGAAAAGGCATGGGCGATTGAAAACACCTTAAAGGGCGAGCTTTCAAACCTCGTTCCCGCCACGATGCTGAAAATGCACGACAGCTGGCAGCTGTTCACGGACGCCAATTCCCATAAGGACGCAAAGGAAATCAAGGCGATTCACACAGAGGCATTGGTTGAAGATTACAGATAGAGATTTTGATATTCTTTGTAAGATGAATTAGCGTAGGGCGGGGGCTTGCTCCCGCGGTTTTTCGTTTTATGTGCGTTTCCCGGCGGGAGCAAGCCCCCGCCCTGCGGATATTGCCGTAAAAAAAGAACCGAACAAACAAGGTTGATTT
>JAZSFI010000409.1:0-3708 GCA_045532135.1 Clostridia bacterium
CCCGTGTACTGGTACGATCCCGAGGCCACCGGGGGCGGCGCGATGATGGATCTGGGTGCGCACCCGATGTATCTGTCCCGCTGGTTCCTGGGAAAACCCAACCGCATTCAGTCCACCTTCAGCTTCCACACGGGACGCAAAGTGGACGATGACGCTGTGAGCGTGATCGGCTTTGAATCCGGCGCGGTCGCAATTTCGGAAACCAGCCTTGTGTCGCCCCTGACGCCCAAGATGATGGAGGTATACGGCACAAACGGCGTCATCCTCTGTCAGGGCAAAACGCTTAAAATGAAACTGGTCGGTCTTGAGTCCAAGGACAACGACGGCTGGATCGAGCCCAAGCTTCCTGCAGCAGATCCGATGCCCATCCGCCAGTGGCTGAACAGCGTACTCTACGGCGCGCCCGTAAAATTCGGCCTTGAAGAAGGAAGACAGCTTACCGAGCTTATGGAAAACGCCTATAAAGCGCACGAACTTAAAAAGGAAATTCAGTTTTAGAAAATGCGGCTGACGCTCATACGTCAGCCGTATTTTTTATGTCTCGTTTACAAATTCTATCATCGTGTCCATGAATGCGCGCGCGGCGCTTGACAATAGGCGCTTCTTTTTGTAAAAGAAACTGATACGTCTTTCGCTGAATGCGGGATCGAGTTTGAAAAACCTGAGTGCGTTTGCATCGGGCATGTGTTCAATAAGCGTGTCGCTGAGAAACGCCGCGCCCATGCCCGCGCAGGCAAGGTGATACGCCATGATCTGCTGGTCGACCAGCAAACGCACCTTAGGGCGCATTTTTTCACTATCAAACAGCTTATCCGCCCTCTCTCTCGTATCGTTTCCTTCCTTTAATAAAAGAAATTCCTGCCCTTTAATGCTTTTAAGCGGAAAAACCGGATGCGCATTGAGAAGATGCTTTCCCGAAATTACATCTTTTGCCGTCAGCATGTATTTTTCCATGTCGCCCGTCACATCCTTTGCAGGTACGCCTAAAATGAGACGCTCGGTCAAAAACGGCTTTTCTTCAAAAACTTCCGGATCTTTTGCGCTGTTTTCAACGATCAGGTCAAGATCGCCGTCGCTTAATTCCTGATAAAGAAGCGAGGTGTGCGTTTCATGCAAAAGAACATCCACGTTCGGATGCTTTTCGGAAAACGCGGACAGAAGCGGCGGCAGAATAAAGGACATGAACAGCATCGTTCCGCCGACAGCCAGCGTTCCCGTTAAACAATGGTTGATGTCGGACACATACTGCCGGAACGCATCCTCCGCGCGCGCCATTTCCATGGCAATGCGCACATATTCCCGCCCGATTTCGGTAAGTTCGATCGGCGCTTTTCCGCGGTCGAAAATCGCCCCGCCGATTCGCTCCTCCGCGCGCTTCACCATTGCGCTCAAAGCGGGCTGCGAAAGATACATTTTGCGCGCCGCCTTCGAAAATCCCTTCTCGCGGTACACCGCCAGTACATACTCCATTTCTCTGAACATATCCTGAGCCACCTATAAATAATTTTCTATGCTTTCAATAATAATATATGTATTTGATAATATTATACCATTTGTGTATACTATAGTGCAACCTTTTTTTGAACATAACGAAATCATTTTCAGAGGCGAATGAGACATGGCAATTTTCGGCGAATATCGCATTGAACATGACCTGATGGGCGCGATGCGCGTGCCCAAGAATGCATACTACGGCGTTCAAACCCTGAGAGCCGTTGAGAACTTTCCCATCAGCGGCCGCCGCGTGGATGACGAAATGATCGTTGCCATCGCGCAGATCAAAAAAGCCGCCGCAATGCTGAACGCAAACGACGGTCAGATTCCGCTTCCGGTCGGAAAGGCAATCTGTCAGGCCTGCGACGAGATCATCGAAGGCAATCTTCACGATCAGTTTCTCGTTGATTCCATTCAGGGCGGCGCAGGCACCAGCATGAACATGAACGCCAACGAGGTTATCGCCAACCGCGCCATCGAAATTCTCGGCGGCACAAAGGGCGACTATACCGTCGTTCACCCGAACGACCACGTCAACTGCGGTCAGTCCACAAACGACGTGTACCCGTCCTCCGGCAAAATGGCGCTGATCAAGAAGATCGACCGCCTGCTGGATGCGCTGATGCGTCTTACCGACACGCTCAACAAAAAAGCGCAGGAATTTGATTCCGTCGTCAAGATGGGCAGAACGCAGCTTCAGGATGCAGTGCCGATCCGTCTGGGTCAGGAATTCCAGGCGTACTCCGTCGCCATCCGCCGCGACATCCGCAGAATCGGTCAGGCGGCGCAGGAGGTTCGCGAGCTGAATCTCGGCGGAACGGCAGTCGGAACGGGCGTAAATGCAAGCCCTGCCTATATCGAGAGCATCGTGCCGCTGGTTGCGGAGCTTACCGATGAAATGCTGAGCAAGTCCCGCGATCTGGTGGACGGCACGCAGAATCTGGACGTATATTCCACGTTGTCCGGCGCGCTCAAAACCTGCGCAGTCAACTTATCCAAGATTTCAAACGATCTTCGCCTCATGTCCTCCGGCCCCAGAACCGGCCTTGGCGAAATCAACCTGCCCACCCGCCAGAACGGCTCTTCCATCATGCCGGGCAAGGTCAATCCCGTCATTCCCGAGGTCATGAATCAGATCGCCTTCAACGTCATCGGAAACGACACCACCATCACCATGGCAACCGAAGGCGGCCAGCTTGAGCTCAACGCCTTTGAACCGATCATCTTCTATAAGCTGTTTGAGTCCCTTCACACGCTCACCGAGGGCGTAAACACCCTGCGCGTAAACTGCATCAAGGGAATCACCGCAAATGAAGAGCGCTGCCGCGAACTCGTCGAGCATTCCGTGGGCATCGTAACCACTCTCTGCCCCATCATCGGCTACACCGAAGCATGTCATATTGCAAAGGAAGCCATCGAAACCGGCGCAAACGTCAGAGATCTGGTGCTTGAAAAGGGTCTGATCCCCGAAGATCAGCTTGACGAGCTCATGGATCCCTACAAAATGACCGTGCAGCCGAAATAATCAGATTCCGCATATAAAATAGGAACTGCTTTTCAATCGAAAAGCGGTTCCTTTTTTTCGTAAACCTTTGCGCTTTGTCAGATTTCAATGGGCGTTGCATCATCAAACAGATGCTCGTCTTTTTTCAGGTATTCGCTCGTAATGCGCGCCATTTTGACCGCATCGCCCACAATGCATTTCGCATCGCCGAACGCGCCGTAGACAATGGCTCCGCCCTTCAAAAACGCCGGCTCCATCTTGCCGTAATACTGGCTGACCTCAGTCGCCGGAGGCTCGCAATGATGCCTGCGCTGGCTTGTGTCGTAAACGGCGCCGTTTTCATCCACGCTGAAAAACGCCTGCGCGTCTTTCGTAAGGCGGTTCGGGATGTTGTTCCATTCTTCCACGCCGTGAAGGAATGTGTTCTTGGTAAGATTGCAGCCGAGAAAGAGAATCTGCGCGCTTCGCAAAAGCATCTTGCGCCAACGGGGGCCGTTTGCGCACGGCGAATGCGATTTTTCCTCGCCCTGATTAAACGGTTCGGCAGCTCTTCCGCAGGCAGCAGCCGAATGCGTGGGATGCAAAGACCGCTTGACGAGCGGGCGCATGCGGAAAATATTGGTCAACACGCCCACGCACGAAGGCTCGGTTTTTACGTTGAATACGTTGTATTTTTCATTCATCTGCGCCCATGTATGCGTCGGAAGAAC